>JAJTBP010000456.1 GCA_021286825.1 Marinilabiliales bacterium
TGGCTATGAATTGAAACTAACCCCGTTGCAGATCCTCTCTTTTTATAATGCTGTGGCCAACGATGGCAAAATGATGCATCCGAGGCTCGTCAAAGCGATCCTCGACAACGGAGAGGTCATCAAAAGCTACGGAACGCATACCGCCATTCGCTCGATCTGTTCGGGTAAGACCCTGCGCATGGCCCATGCCATGCTCGAAGGAGTGGTGAAGAACGGTACGGCCAAGGCCCTTCAATCGCCTTACTATCAGATCGCCGGAAAGACCGGTACGGCTCAGGTGGCCAACCGAAACGAGGGTTACAGCAAATTTGGGAGGAAGGTTTACCAGGCCTCCTTCGTGGGATATTTCCCGGCTGAATCACCCAAGTATTCTTGCATTGTTGTGATCAACAATCCTTTGGGAGATTATTACGGGGCAACGGTTGCCGGTCCGGTCTTCAAACAGATTGCCGACTATGTCTATGCCTACGAACTGGGGGTGAAGGGTGAACCCAAGGAGGAAGCGGATCGGAAAGAGGGAGATTACCCCGGATTCGCTGCCGGAAGAAAAAAAGATATTGCCAGGGTACTCAACGACCTCGACCTCATGAATGGTTGGAGTTTTTACAAGTCCGAATGGGTTGAGGCCCAGAAGGAGGAGGATGGTGTGGCCGTGGTGAGCCGTGAGATGAAGGATAACTGCATCCCGAATGTGAAGGGAATGGGTGCAACGGATGCCGTCTACCTCTTGGAGAAGTCGGGCCTTCGGGTCTCCCTCCGGGGATTTGGAAGGGTAAAGTCGCAGTCGTTGCGGGCCGGAGATCCCATGCGGAAGGGCCAATCCATCCTGATTACGCTGGGTTAGCGAAGGGTCAGGAAGAGTGATCGGGAACGGTTCGCATCGCCGATAGGGTATTGAAACAAGGTTAAAGAAAGGAACAATGAAAATAGAGCAGATCATACGCGAGGTCCCCGGACTGACAGTCCAGGGAGATCCTGGGAGGGAGATTTCCTCCATCGCTTTTGATTCACGGAAAGTGAATCCGGGTACCCTTTTTGTCGCAACCACAGGGACACACACCGATGGTCATCAGTACATCTCTGCTGCCCTCGAGCGGGGGGCTGCGGCCGTGATGTGCCAGGTCATGCCCGAAGCGGCCGATCCTGCTGTCGTGTGGATCCTTTCGGAGGATACCTCCGGTGACCTGGGTAAAGTAGCTGCCGCATTCTATGGCGATCCCTCCGCTGCCATGAAGGTGGTTGGGGTGACCGGCACCAATGGCAAGACGACCACAGCCACCCTGCTTTACCGTCTCTTCACTGAGCTGGGTTTCCGCTGCGGACTCTTTTCCACCGTATGCAATTACATCGGCCTTGAAAAATCAGCCTCCACCCATACCACGCCGGATGCCCTCCAGATCCAGGAGACAATGGCAGCCATGGTGGCCGCCGGTTGTACCCACTGTTTCATGGAGGTGAGTTCCCATGCAGTGGATCAAAAACGGATCGCCGGTATCCGATTTGACGGGGCGATCTTCAGCAACCTGACCCACGACCACCTCGACTATCACAAGACCTTTGCCGGATACCGCGACGCCAAAAAGAAATTTTTCGATGACCTGCCTGCCAATGCCTTTGCCCTCGTCAATGTCGACGATAAAAACGGCAGCGTGATGATCCAAAATACAAAGGCATCCAAACATACCTATTCCACCCGGACGATGGCCGATTTCAGGGCCAAGGTGATGGAGAGCCACTTCGACGGCATGCTGCTCAACATCAACGGTAAGGAGTTCTGGAACCATTTTGCCGGCAACTTCAACGCCTACAATCTCCTTTCCGTTTACTCTGCC
>JAJTBP010000083.1 GCA_021286825.1 Marinilabiliales bacterium
TGAGGATGGGTAGAATCTCAGTGCCGCACTTTATCTCTACTACCAGCATCCTGTCAGGAGGTACCGTAGCCAAAATCTCTTCCAGAAATGGAATTTTTTCATGCTGAAAGGCTTTGTCTTTCCACATTCCGGCATCCAGCGTACGAAGTGTATCCGACATTGTTTTTGCGATCTCAAAATCGTGCTGTCCCGGACAGGTCCTCTGGGTATGGCTGTCATGAATCACCATTAATTTTTCATCTGCCGAGAGATATACATCCAATTCCACTCCATCTGCACCTGCCTCCCACGCACTTTTTGCAGAGGCAATTGTATTTTCAGGGGCTATGGAGGAATTGCCACGATGACCGATGTACAAGGTTTGACCAATGGCAGGAATAGACAATCCCCAAAAGAGCAGGAGGCAATACTTTTTCATTACTTTGGCTGTTGGCATATGCTTTTCCAAAGATAGGGGTTTACTCTATTTCCATACCCAAAAAAGGGTGGTTTTTACCCGTTGGATAACCTGTTTTGACATTCAATTGTGAGCTTTGCCTTCTGTGGTGATGCATCCGGGTCAAATGAAGAATATCAAGAATGATTTCCAATTTTTGATAGACAATGGCTTTTGAAAATACAAACATCTGCTATTGATCGATAAAAATGTAGTTTTGTTCCAAGAATTAGGATAGTGCATCGGAAATGTTCATCTCTCTTTCCAATGAAAATTGAGACTTATGAAAAAGTTCACTTTGTTTTGGATACTGCTTTGTGGGATCAGTGTCTATCAGTCTAAGGCACAGTTTCTGATGGATATGGTGGATACCACCAAAATGATGGGAAAAGGTATGCTTGGCGTTTACCAGAAGTATGACCATCTGAAGATCGGAGGATACATTCAGCCACAATTTCAGGTGACCGGTGACAAAGGTGCCCGAAGTTATGAGGGTGGTGATTTCAACAGTCAGGAAAACAACCGCATCATGCTTCGCAGAAGCCGGATCCGAGTGGACTATGTCTATTTTGGTGATGTGAAGAAACCTGGAGTTCAGGTGGTTTTTCAATTTGATGCCAATGAGAGGGGATTCACGGTCAGGGATCTCTGGGGCAGAATCTTTGAAAACAATCTGAAATTGTTCTCTTTTACTACGGGTATGTTTGCCAGACCTTTTGGATTCGAGATCAACTACAGCAGCAGTGACCGCGAATCACCCGAACGCGGCAGAATGTCTCAGATTCTGATGAAGGGTGAGCGGGATCTTGGGGCTATGATCACATTTGAACCCCGAAGATCGCTTGGCATTTTTACCCGAATAAAAGCAGATTTGGGACTCTTCAACGGACAGGGTATTTATGTCTCCGGCGATTTTGACAATTACAAGGACCTGATTGCCCGAATTTCCATGAAACCGGTGCAGTTGGGAAAAAGGATGACTATTTCTGGTGGATTATCGACGCTACAGGGTGGATTGTTGCAGAACACCAGGTATTGTTACGCTACATTGCAAAAAAATGGGGCATATGTAGTTGCGGTGGATTCTTCCGCAGCCAATTTATTTGGAAAATCTCCACGCAGCTACAACGGTGCAGACATTCAATTAAAGATACAAAACAGGATGGGTTCGACCGAAATCAGAGGCGAATGGATTGGGGGCAGACAGACGGGTACTGCCGCATCCAGCGAAACACCCACCGCCTTGATGACAGGGAGAGACGGATTCTATGTCAGAAGATTCAGTGGAGCCTATTTCTATCTGGTTCAGAATATTTTCACTTCGAAGAATCAGCTGGTCTTCAAATATGATTGGTACGATCCCAATCGGTTGGTCAAGGGAAAAGAGATTGGCGCAGCAGGTTCCAATTTTTCCGCGGCTGACATTCGATACGACACCTTTGGAATGGGATATATTCGTTACATGACCGAAAATATCAAACTCATGCTCTATTTCGCCAGGGTACAGAACGAAATTACTGCGCTAAAGGGCTTTACCTCTGATTTAAAAGATAATGTGATGACCTGCAGGATTCAATTTCGGTTCTGATGGGGCAAAAAAAACAGGGCCCCTTTGCAAGGGCCCCATTTCGGCAGGTCAATTGTCTATGGATTCACTTCAAAAATTGTACTTCAATCCAAGTTGAATTTGCCACCTTGAGTTGACCGGGTCAACCGTGTAATACTGGCTGTTGTTGTTGTCCGGATATTTTAGAAAATTGAAGGTGGGAATGTATCCGGTGGAGCCCGGGGCTACCTTGTTGGCATCGTTTGCAAAAGCTAGCATGGGGATGGTATAGTTGTTTACATTTGTAATAAAGTAGACTTTACCCCAGTTGTTACTCAGGAGATTCAGGAAGTTGAAAACCGTGGCCAACAGTTGAATACTCTGTTGACGTTGTCCAATTTTAAACTTGAATTCATGTGTCATTTGTAAATCAACAAAGTGATTCCAGGGAGTTCTCAATCCATTCCTTTCAGCATATTTTCCCCTGTTTTTGCTGAGATACTTGTCGTTGTCGATGAACTGATTGAAATCTCTGGATTGATCGGCAGCACTATAGGTAACAGCACCAGAACCATTGGTTACATCGGCAAAAATCAATTCACTGCTGTTTTTGGGAATGTAGATCAAGTTGGCATTGGAACTGTTGCCATAAGGATTGGGACTGGTGGAATAGGTAGCACTGTAGGGAGATCCGGACTGTGAGGAGTGGAATATTCCGACAGAAGTTTTGTTCCGGTCGTTCCAGTCAAAATTGAAGAACCATGAGGTAACAATTCTGTTGCGCAGGTCAAAATTTGAATAGGCCAGTTCCGGATTGTTGGGAACGATGGACGGGTTCACTTCATAGTTTGACTGCCAGGAGTTACGAATTCCATTGGAGATATCCTTTGACAATCCATGGGTATAGGCCAAATTGATCAAACCGGAGAATTTCCCCCTTTTTTCCAGCAATTTGGAGAGTTTTACTGTGTAATTGTACCTGTATCCCTGATGGGTGTTGGTTAGCAAATAGATGTTGGAATAACTGCTGCTATTCTTTCCTCCCTTGTAAATGGGAGAAGAGACCGGACCTGAAGAAAGGTAGACGGCAGCACTGTCTTTGATGTTGATGTTCTGGAACATGACATCATTGATCACCTGTGTGTAGAATCCTTCCAATGTCAACTTGTAGCCTTTTTTAAGGTCCACATCCACAGCAAGATTGCTTCGCCATACCTCTGGCATCTTGAAATTGTTGTCAACCACATCAATCTCACGTGTGGCAGAAGCGGAGGTACCGAAAATGCCCTCAATGTTCGATTTAAGTTGTGAAGGATCCATGACCAGTGGCACCACGGCTTTGGTTCCTGAAGGTTTTACATCAATGTTGGCAAATTTGGTTCCGGGGAAGGTGTAAGCATATCCCAACCAGGCCAAAGGTATTCTGCCGGAGAAAATGCCTGTTCCACCGCTCAATACGAGTGATTTGTCCCCATTCAGGTCAAAATTGAATCCCAAACGTGGAGAGAAGGTTGCTTTGCCGAAGAATTGATTGCTCAAATCTTTGAAGGAGGTGTTGGCATAAGTGTTGGCCGTATGAACGTCCCGTATTTGGTTGAGTGCAGGATCGATGCCTGGTTGTTTGGAGACAAACGGATAATCCACACGGATGCCGGGAGACAATTTTAATTTTTCGAAGTTGATCTCGTCTTGCAGATAGAGACTGGTAAAGTTCACATGAAAGGAGGCAATTTGGTCCGGATGAGCAGTTAGATAATCGGCCGAATTCTGTGCAGCATTCAACGGATAGGCACTTCTGATCCTACTGGGTTTATCCGCCAGAAAATTGGCAACGCTGGAGTATTCCCATCGTCCGTTGTAAGAATTGAGAAATCCATAGTCGATGCTGTAAAACTCATTGTGGGTTCCCAACGTGAAAGTATGGATGCCTTTGATCCAGGTCAGGTTGTCTGTAAACTCAACGGTCTGCTGTTTTGTGTTGTAGATGGAAGCTTCTCTCCAGGTTCCCAACCAGATTTTTCCGCTGGCAATGTCGATAAATGGAGCAAGCGGATTGGGGAAGTCCCGGTAGTCATGGACATGAATGTAGCTAACCATCAGGTCGTTGTATAGATTATTGGAAAAAGTAGACTTCAGCTGACCGATGATGCTGAGATTTTTCGTGTGCTGTGTAAAGTCGGTGGATCCAAATTGGAAGTTGGTGGTACTTCTTTCAAGATTCTGACCCCATCCATGGGTGTAGATGGCTCGCACCATCAAGGAATTTTTTGCGTTGATGATGTAATCCAGACGTCCGAATAACTTATCGCTGTTGGTTTGGATGTTGTAGTCGGTAAAGCTTCCCGGATCGTAATTGTACTTTGTCTTCAGTTGATTGACAATGGCCTGGGCATCGGCAGTACTCAACGGAGATCCTGCATCGCCGGCGTTGTAGAAGGAGGGATCTTGTCTTCTCGTTTGTTCAGCATTCACAAAATAGAAGAGTTTATTTTGGCGGATCGCTCCACTTAGACTAAAACCACGCATCCCATCATAGAAGGATGAAGGCATGGATTTTCCTGAAGTCGGGTCGGATCCCACCATCCAATTTTGTTTGGTGAAAGCATAAAGGTCTCCTTTCGTCTCGTTTGTCCCGCTCTTGGTGACAGCATTGATGCTACCTCCGGTAAAGTTGCCTTGTTTGATGTCGAAGGGAGAGATTTGAACCTGTACCTGTTCTATGTAATCGATGGAATAGGGATTGGACCGGCTTCCTGCACCTGCAGTTCCGGATTGGCCTCCGCCACTGACACCTCCGAAGGAGTTGCTGAAACTGATGGCATCGTTGTTGACGGCACCATCGAGGGTGATGTTGTTGTACCTGAAGTTGGTTCCAGCATAAGCATTGTTGTTGGATTCTGGAGTCATTCGTGTAAAGTCTTGCAGACTATGGGAGGTTGAAGGCAACAATTGCAATGATGCCGCTTTGATTACGGTTCCCTCATTCCTCACTTTGGATCTTCCAACGACTTCAACCCCTTTAATCTCCTTACTTTCCGGCAATAACCGGACAAGAATCTCTGTGTTGGCTCCCAAGCTCAAGGATGAAATTTCCCTGTTTTCTGTTTTGTAGCCAATAAAGGAGATGGTGATGGAATACGGTCCTCCGGGTGATAGATTGGGTACATAAAACCCTCCTTTCTCATTGGTAACCGTTGCACTGGTTTTTTTCAAGGGGAGGAACGTAATTTGAACGTTTACTCCCGGCATGGGCAAATTGGTCTCATCAACGATTTTTCCGGAAAGTGTGGCACTGGTTTGCTGGGCGGGAAGATTGGTCTGCCAGGCCATCAACAGCAAAACTAGAACCAAAAAGCTAAAAATTCTGTTTTTCATGGGATAGTGATTTTTTCTAAACCTTTTCAGACAACCATCGCTTCAAACTTGAAATGGCCAACTCTTCCAAGGTATTTGTGGGCAAACATAGAGCGGGGTGGTTACATGTTCGTTACAAAAAAATCACACAAGCATTAAGGTTGTGAACAAAAAAAAGCAGCCTCGGAATCCCGGGGCTGCCTTCCTATATGAAAAGGAATGGGTTAAAGCTTAATGGCAACTGTTAACAACAGTTCATTTACGATCGAATGTCTTTTGACGGGATCCACATTCACTCCATCCAACTGATACATGTAATAGTAGTTGGTCATGTCGTTGCTGCTAAATGCCAGATCAAATGAGAGATTTCCTGTTCTATAACCCAAACCACCGCTATAGGAACTGCTCTTAAAATTGGCGTTGGGTTGAGAAACACCATAGGCATTGGATTGATAAGGATTACCCAACATTTCCATTCCACCACGCAGACTTAACGCTTGCGTCATTCTGTATTCTGCTCCAATTCTAAGGTTTCCTACATTCTGATATACCGCTTTGATGCCTTTGTTGTCTGCACTGAAATCATCTCCGCCAAGACCATTGCTGAATCTTGTGCCTGCATAGCTAACCAATTCATAATCGGCTGAAATAAACGCTTTTTTCCCAAATTGGTATGCAGCACTGGCGATGAGTCTTAATGGGGAATGAAAATCATAGCTAAAATGGCCAATGGGTGTGGATTCTGCATGAGGACCGTTGGCCTCAGCACTGATCCCGGCAAGATTGGAGTTCATCGTGGAATTATAAGTCTCCTTGATGTGGAAATAAGTAGGGGTATGAAATGCCAATCCGAGCCTCAAGGCGGGTACTGGTCGATAAATGGCACCAAGTTTGAGGTTGTATCCAACCCCGGTGGATCGGTTGTAACTGGTATAGTCAAAATTTCCCCAATCCCCGCTTTCACCGTAAGTAGTGCCCATATCCAGAAACAGGTCCTGCATCCCAACGGTTGCACCGAGATAGAGGTTGTGATTGAGGTTGGCCCCAAAGGTGGCAACATATTCATTCAGGTATCCTTCCCGGTTGTAGGACATGGTCTGTCTTACCTTTTCATCCTGAAACAAGAAGGTATTGTATTGATCCCCGGCAGTGTTGGCAACATCGATCAGATAAGTTTCCCAAGCCATTTTGCTTTCCCAGGGAACATTGCTGCTGTAAGGGTCATAAGCGCTTGTAGTGGTGAGTTGCTGGTAGGGAATGCCATTGGTGTTTTGTGAAAAGGCATCCATTCTGGAATAAGCCGAGGCCGGTGTTCCCACGATCAGATTTTGGTTGAAATTGGCCAATCGGTTGTAGCCAATAGCAAAATTGAGTGAAACGAGTCCGGAATTGGGATCGTTTGCTGGAATGACCGAGACAAATCCAAGATTCTTGAAGTTGAAATTGTTGTTGGAATCCTTAAAACTGTTTCCCTGATAGGTAGATTCCGATTGATTGTTGTTCATCAAGCTGATCGTAGCCGATGCTTCGCTGCGCTGATAGATTGCAATACCGGCCGGATTGATGCTAAGCGAACCAAAATCTCCGCCAAGGGCGCCGAAAGCATTGCCCATCGCTCTGGATCTGGCCGTTGATCCATAATTCTGTTGGGAAAAGAGCAGTGCATTGTCAACATATTGGGCAGTTGACAGTGTGACCAAACTGGTCATCAACAGGCAGGTTAAATATAGCTTTTTCATATGATGCAATTTTATTGTAATGATTTGTACATACGCTGGGATCCTCCTGGTTATTTTGCCTGAATCAGGAGTCGAAAGCGGTTGGATTGTGACATTCAAGCTTAGGGGAGAATTTATCGTCCGCCACGGCCTCCGCCACCACCGCCACCGCTACTTTCACGACCACCGCCACCGCTGCTGGCAGGTGCACTTCCGCCACCACCGAATGAACTGCGTGACCCGCCACTATAGGAAGGAGTAGGGGATGAGTAGCTTCTGGACTCCGTTGAACCGGTTGAATAACTCCTTCCGGAGCTACTCTGTTGTACCGATCTGGTTGGCGTGTTGCTATAGCTGCTATTCACAGATCCTCTCTGGTAGGTGGTTGTGGATTGCGTTCTTGTACCACTGTTGGAATTGTTACCCGAATAGGCAGGACGGGAATAGCGATTGGACTGATATTCGCTGCCATTTCCCTGCGGTGAGCTGTATTGACGGTTGTTACCTGAATTGTAGGTGGGTTGGGTATTCATTCTTGGCCTGCTGTAAACGGGCGTATATTCACCATTGGAACTGTTGGCTGAAGGTCTGGATACCCTACCTTGCTGTACGCTGCTGTTGTTATTTCCGTTGCTTAAACCTGATGGACGACGCAGATTGGAGAGCGTCTCTCCGCGATTGAGACGGTTGCCTGCACCATTTGATGTGCCACCTTGAATCGCCTGATTGACTGTGTTGTTTTCCCTGGTTCCCTGCAAACGAGTACCCGTTGCCCCTGCACCACCGGTGTAGGCTGGACGAGTGGACGCATTGACTGCTCCATTCTGATTCACTGAAGGAAGACGGTTGAAGGACGAGCCGGAAACCCTTCCCATATTCATGCCTGATCCACCGATCATGCCATTCTTGTTGTTGTTCATCCCGTAGTTTACGGCACTAGAGCCACCGCTTCTTCCAGTATAATTCTGCTTGCCGGTTCTGTGATTTCCACTGGCCCAATAGCTGTCATTCCAACCCCAGCCACTGTTCCAACCCCAGTAGTTACCGTAATAGTAACCTGGATAATAGTAGCCGGGACCCCAGGTCCAATAATTGTTCCAGGCCCAGTAGGGACTATAGAATCCAAAGCCCCAATTCCAACCGGGATACCAACTGTTGTAACCCCAGCCCAGCCCGTAATTCCAACCAAGTCCCCATCCGGAACTCCAATAGGGATCCCAGTAAGGATCATAGAAGTAAGGATCATAAAAATTACGGATGCGGGAAGTGTAATTCATCTCTTCCCCTTCGTAGTAATTGTTGATGGTCACTTGTTCTTTTCCATCCTTGTAAACAAATGCAGTATCAGCGGCTTGGGGTTGATCGTCAAAGTAATAAACATTGTTGTCCTTGCGACTGCCCTTGGGGACAATATAGTTGTTGACGACTTTGCCCTGTTCATTTTCCTCTACCTGCATGGCAATCATGCTTTTGGGTAGCGGCTTTTTTACCTCTTCTACAGGCTTGGCTGCAACCGGGCGGGCATCTCCCGGTGTGTAATAGAGATCATCTGAGTAACCTCCGGAGGTAATCTTTGCACCTGGTGTACAGGCAGTAACCATCGTTGCTATGGCTACAATCAGTTTAACTTGTGTTTTCATGTTTTGTTCCTCCTTCTGTTTAAATATCCTTCAATTTTCCTTATTTTTGCCTGGAAAATCTATAGGAATACAAGCAAATATCATACCAAAATCACAAAATGGCTAAAGAACTTACAACAAAAGAGGAAAATTATTCTCAGTGGTACAACGATCTTGTGACAAAATCTGATCTGGCGGAAAATTCAGCAGTTCGCGGATGTATGGTCATCAAACCCTATGGTTATGCCATTTGGGAAAAAATGCAAGCAGCATTGGATCAGATGTTTAAAGATACGGGTCATGAAAATGCCTATTTCCCTCTCTTTATTCCCAAATCATTTTTCTCCAAAGAAGCCAGCCATGTGGATGGTTTTGCAAAAGAATGTGCCGTGGTTACCCATTATCGTCTCAAAAATGATGCCGAAGGGAAGGGAATCATCGTAGATCCGGAAGCAAAGCTGGAAGAGGAACTAATCGTGCGACCTACATCGGAGACCATTATCTGGAGCACCTATAAAAACTGGGTTCAATCCTACAGGGATCTACCCATTCTGGTCAATCAATGGGCAAATGTCGTCCGGTGGGAGATGCGGACCCGTATGTTCCTGCGTACCGCAGAATTCTTGTGGCAGGAGGGCCATACAGCACACGAAACCAAAGAGGAGGCACTGGCTGAAACTGAAAAAATGATCAATGTTTATGCCGATTTTGTTGAGAACTATATGGCTGTTCCAGTTATCAAAGGTGCCAAATCGGAACATGAGCGTTTTGCCGGAGCATTGGAAACTTATAGCATCGAAGCGCTGATGCAGGATGGGAAAGCCCTACAATCCGGCACCTCGCATTTTTTGGGTCAGAATTTTGCCAAAGCATTTGATGTACAGTTTTCTTCCCGCGAGGGCAAACTCGAATATGTATGGGCGACCTCCTGGGGGGTTTCAACCCGTTTGATTGGCGCCTTGATCATGGCCCACTCCGACAACAATGGTTTGGTTCTTCCTCCGCGCCTGGCTCCCATCCAGGTTGTCATCGTGCCCATCTACAAGAGCCTTGAGCAATTGGATCTGATTTCTGTTAAGGTGAAAGAGTTGGTAGCGCAATTAAAGAAACTCGGCATCCGGGTTAAGTATGATGATCGGGATTCTCAAAGACCTGGTTGGAAATTTGCAGAGTATGAGATGAAGGGTGTTCCGGTTAGGCTGGCTATTGGACCAAGAGACCTTGAAAATGGTACAATCGAAATAGCCCGCAGGGATACGCTGGAGAAAAAGGTTGAGCAATTGGATGGATTGGCAGCCAAGGTTGCCGATTTGCTGGAAGAAATCCAACACCATGTCTTTACGAAGGCATTGAAATACAGAGAAGAACACACCACCAAGGTAGATACTTGGGACGAATTCAAAGAGCAGCTTAAAAACAATCCGGGCTTCATTCTGGCTCATTGGGATGGCACATCGGAAACGGAAGCTGCCATCAAGGAAGAGACAAAAGCCACCATCCGCTGTATTCCGTTTGATAGTCCGGAAGAACAGGGTGTCTGTATCTACAGTGGCAAACCTTCCAGCAAACGGGTCTTGTTTGCCTTGTCCTATTAATCTGCTATAAACTTCCGGGCTCGGGAGAATACATCCGCATATGGAAAAGGAGGTCGTTGAAAGGTTTCTTCGCTACGTTGTTCAGGATACCCGATCCAATCCTGATAGCAATGAATCACCCAGTTCTGACGGCCAGAAAAGATTTGGCAATCATTTGGCGGAAGAATTGGTCCGATTGGGATTATCGGATATCACGGTTGACTGGAATGGTTATGTGATGGCCACACTTCCGTCCAACATGGAGGTGGATTTACCTGTTGTGGGTTTTGTGGCGCACATGGATACCAGTCCGGAGTGTTCTGGCTCCAATGTGCGTCCAAGGATTGTCACGGATTACCAGGGAGAGGACATTGTCCTTCATCCGGCAAATCAACGGACACTATCACCGCAGCGTTTTCCGGAACTTTTGAAATACAAGGGTCAATCCCTGATCGTCACAGACGGGACAACCCTGTTGGGAGCCGATGACAAGGCTGGCGTAGCGGAGATTGTAACAGCCATGGAATACCTGCAGCAACACCCGGAAATCAAGCATGGCAAAGTTCGGATAGCCTTTACTCCAGATGAAGAGATCAGTCGGGGTGCAGACCATTTTTATGTGCCTGCCTTTGGTGCATCCTTTGCCTATACTGTGGATGGCGGGGAGATTGGCGAACTTCAATACGAAAATTTTAATGCTGCCTCGGCCCATATCGTCTTCCATGGGGCCAATGTTCATCCTGGGTCTGCAAAAAACAAGATGCGCAACTCCTTGCTCATGGCTACCTCTTACGTTCAAGCCCTTCCATCCCTGGAGGTGCCGGAGCACACGGAGGGTTATCAGGGATTTTTTCACCTGGTGAAGATGGAGGGACGGGTAGACCACACCAAACTGGAATTCATTATCCGCGATTTTGATCGGACCCGTTTCGAAGGTCGTAAGCAGCTTTTGCAGACCGGCATTGATGCAATCAATCGTCAGTTTGGAGAAGGAACAGCCGAGATTCACCTGCTGGACCAGTACTACAACATGAAGGAGAAGATTCTGCCGGTAATGCACATCGTGGACATTGCCAAAAAAGCTATGACAGCGTGCGGCATCGAGCCCATCGTTGTGCCGGTTCGGGGAGGAACCGATGGTTCAAGATTATCTTATATGGGGCTTCCATGCCCCAACCTCTTTACCGGAGGACACAATTTTCACGGAGAATATGAATTTATTCCGGTCCAATCCATGGCTGCCGCCTGCCATGTCATTGTCTCCATCATTCGTGAAGTGGCGACCTTTACCACTTAATCCAGCCGATCCACTATGGATAAAAACTGGTCAGTTCCCCTGATTCTCCTGGACAGTTTGCCCGCCACAACCTCCTTTTTGGTAGCCGTGAGCGGTGGAATGGATTCGGTGGTCCTATTGGATGTACTGGTGAAAAAAGGTTTTAATTGCCAGGTTGCCCATTGTAATTTTCTCTTACGGGGGATGGAATCAGACGAGGATGCCCAATTTGTCCAGGCATTGGCAAACCATTATGGATTGCCTTTTCATAGCAAACCATTTCAAACCCGGGAATATGCACAGGCAGAGGGGATTTCTCTGGAGATGGCGGCACGCAAACTCCGTTATCAATGGTTTGAAGAATTGCGTATCAGCCAAGCCCTCGATTGGATTGCCATTGCACATCATCAGGATGATCAGATTGAGACAATGTTTCTGAACCTCATCCGCGGTAGCGGAATAGCGGGTCTTACAGGAATGCAACTCATTCAGGGAAAGATTTTAAGACCCCTTCTGAATCTGCCCAAAGTAGAGATTATTCGCTATTGTGAAGAGCATGGGTTGAACTATCGTACAGATGCCAGCAACCTGGATGTTTCCTTCAAACGCAACCGAATCAGACATCAGTTGTTTCCGATTCTCGAAACGTTAAATCCATCTTTTCGGGTAAATATTTCGGAGACCATGGCTCGCCTTGCGGATGTAGAAATCCAGCTGAAATCCGAAATAGAAAAGGTTCGCCAACAGATTTTTGAAGAAGATGGAAATTCTTTCCGCCTCAAATTGGATGAATTGCGAAAGCATCCTCCGACGGCGCTTTATCTGTTTGAGATGCTTCGGCCTTTCCATTTTCAAGGAAGCATAATTCAAGAGATGGTCCGTGCCATGGATGGGGAAGCTGGCAGGCAGTTTTTCTCTGCAACGCACCGAATCACGGTCGACCGAGACTACTTGCTAATCGATCCCATCAGTTCCGAATCGGATGCCATGT
>JAJTBP010000457.1 GCA_021286825.1 Marinilabiliales bacterium
AATTGGAATAGGCTAGCCCAAGATTGGAGAGCAACTTATCGGAAAAATTCACCTTCCAGTTGAGGGATCCCAATTTGTTACCGTAGGAATAAAGTGTACTGGTATTGAAATTGAAGGCATCTGAACTCATGTATCCCATGATTTTCAAATGATTTTTCGGACCCAATTCGAAATTCAATGTGCCATTCAGGTCATAAAATTTGGCCACACTGTACATGAAGGAGTTGTTTCTTGACTGTTTTAACATCCAGTCGGAATAGGTCGTACGCCCTCCGATGAGGAAAGTGCTCTTTTTCTTGGAAGAGAAGGGACCTTCAATGGTCAGTCGGCTGTTGATCAAACCGATCCCACCATTGACGCTCAAATTTCTGTCACTGCCTTGCTTGAGTTGAACATCCATCACGGAAGAGATTCGTTCTCCATAGGATGCCGGAATACCCCCCTTGTAGAGTGTCACATCTTCTACTGCATCGGGATTGATCATGGAAAAGAATCCGAAGAGGTGCGTGGTGTTGAAAACAGGTGCACCATCCATCGTGATCAGGTTCTGGTCTGCATTTCCACCCCGCACATTGAAGCCGGAGCTCATTTCTCCCACACTTTGGACACCGGGCATCATCACCATGCTCTTGATCAGGTCGGCTTCTCCCATGAGAACCGGTAACTCCTTCACCTGAACTGAACTCATTTTGAACATGCTCATCTGTGCCTTCGAGGCTTTCGAGTTGGCTCCCAGGATCGTCAATTCCGCAATCGAATAGCTTTTTTCAAATAACTCAAAATCCGTTTTGCCATCTTCAATCAGGTTGATGCTATAGAACTGGTTCTCAAAACTCATGAAACTGACCTTCAGATGGTTATCCCCCGTGGGCAATTCCAGCGAAAAACGACCCCGGCCATCCGTCGCTACACCGGTCTTGGTCTCTGTGTCGTAAACTACTGCACCCATCAACGGTTCTCCGGTTTTGCCATCCACTACCTTGCCCGAAAGCTTCGCTCGTTTGTACCTCCCCTGGTTGAGTGGATCCCCGATGACAAGAACGTGCGACTCGGTAATGGAGAAATCGGCCGGGCGCTCCTGGACTTTGGGATAAACAAACAGGGCGTTGTTCTGGAAAAACTCGAAAGTAAGTGTCTTTCCTCCCAGAATCAGATTCATTACCTTGTACAAGGGCTCGTGGTTGAAGGTAGCATTCACCTCAAGGGATTGAATCCAATCCTCCTTGTAAAAGCACCTCACCCCCTTCTCTTTCTCCAATTGCTCGAAGAAGGATTTCAGGGGGGTATGATTGTAGCTGCCTGAAATTTTTAAATCCTGAATCTCAGAAGTTTGACCTTTCACCATTCCAGAGGCAAAAATCAAAACATAAATCAAAATATGTTTGGCCGAAACGACAAAAGAAGATTTGTTCACTATATGGAATTGCTTGGTAATAGATTATGTAAAGCTGAAAGTTGTCAGGCAACAGAAATGCCGGATTTCCGATTTTTCAAAGTTAGTTAAAGATCAACCAATTGCTAATAATTTTCAAACTTTTTTTACTAATGTTTGAATTTTTCTGTTTCCAAACCTGTTGTGCAAATGAGTTCCCAAGCCCTTACCAAATCATTTTCTCCTGAAAATCGGATGCCGTTTTTACGCAACAACCTTCTGACACTTTTTTGATCCTTTTTTTCAAACTTGGAGAGAAAAGAGGATTTGTTGTTACGAATCTGGTCATATCCCTTGTGGGGGTCATAGAGATAGTAATAGACCGTCTCCTGGTAGGACATGTTGTTCATTCGACCCATGATGTCGGTATAGGGGGTGCATTGCTCCAGGATTACCT
>JAJTBP010000458.1 GCA_021286825.1 Marinilabiliales bacterium
TTGATGTCGTAGGTCAGCTGTGAGTTTTTCTGGTTCTGAAGGGCAATGGTGATCTGATCCTTCAGGTTGCTGAGGTTTCTGACTACCTGACGGATGTCAACCTTGATCTGAATGTCCTGATTGGTATAGTTCAGTTTCTGGGTGTTGATGACGGCATTCTGGGCCCTGATCTGGGCTGCCCGCTGTCCCCAGTCAAAGATGGGCACGGTGAAGGTGATGCCATAATGCGGACTCTTGGTGGGTTTGTCATACACCTGGCTCAAAGTGGTATTGTCACCTGCCAAACCAATCGACAGGGAAAGGTCTCCCCTGAATTCATTTTGTGCCATTACGGCAATCAAATCAAATTGAGAGGTCTCAATGGCGATTTGCCGTTGACGCAGTTCCATTCTGCTGGCCAAACCATGCTCAAGTGCTTTCTTTTCGTCCACTTCGATGGGTGCTACCATCACATCGGTCATCACGGTCATGTCTTGGAAAATGTCCCTGCCAATGTATTGTTTGAACTGATCTTTTGCACTCTCCAGGGCGACCCTTGCCGATGCCTTGCTGGATTTGGCCGTTTCCAGGTTCACTTCAGCCTGGTAAAGCTGTTCCTTAGCGGCGAGGCCTGCATCGACCTTGTTTTTGATGATCTCATAACTCTTTTGCGTGTTGGCATTTTCGTCTTCACGAATGGAGAGACTCATCTGTGCCATGTAAACGTTGTAGAAGAGCTGGGAAACCATTTTTTCGAGGGATAGCTTCTGCATGGCATAGCTCAGCTGGGCGTTTTCGTTGTTCAACTCAAGCGTTTTCAGCGCCACCTTTGTCCGGTTGTAGGTAAAGAGCGGTTGACTCAAACTCAGATAGAGGTTGTTGGAATAAGCTTTGTTTACAATGGAGGATCCGGAGGCATCCGAGGTGTTCGATTGCCATCCGAAGGTGTTGACGAGAGAGATTTTGCCGTCGGTCGCGAGAATCGGCTGGTCGACCCGGAAAGTTCCGGATGAGTTGATCAGCTCATTGGTGAACCAGGATGAGGTCCTGTTGTCAAATTTGCGGCTGTTGCTGTAATCGAGCGGGTTGAGACTCAGGGCAAATTTGGATTTCAATCCGGCACGCTGGGCATTCAGCGTCTCTGTTGTCCTTTGCAGGTTGAGCAGGGTACTTTGAATGGATGGACTGTTGGTGGCGGCTATTTCCAATGCCTTATCCAGGGTGAGTATGGTCTGACCCGTTGCATTTACCTGAAAGAGCAACAAAAGGCTCAGTGAGGCAAGCAGAAAACTGATACGATGTTTCATTTGTTTTTATTTGGTTTTGTTACATATCCAAGATCGACCTGCCCATCCGTTCCCGGTAAAAGCAGTCGCAAAGTTTGTACTGGTTTGAATGAAAGGTTCACTCGTCCGGAGGTTTCGTACCCAAGTTGTAAGAATGGATTTTGCTCTGTTGTTGGGTGCGTGTCATGTTCCGAACACATGTCTGGAAGTTTTCGGTTAATTTTCTTTGACAAGTTTGATGGCATCCGCGAAGATGGTTCTCGCCTTTGTGTTGTTGGTCAATTCAATTTTGGCTGAGTCGGAAGAGAAATGGTAGGTTCCCATTTCCACCCAGGTACTCTCCCGGTTGTCCGGTTTGAGGGTCGGGTGATCCGTTCCATCGTCATGAACCACGTTGTAGTTGTAGGTCTCATCCGGTTGATTGCCTCCGTCACGATTGAAGCCAAAACGGATTCTCGGAATGTAGGCATACACCTTGTAATAACCGCCTTCCTTGATGGGAACACTCCAGATGGCCTTTCTTTCGCCGGTTCCTC
>JAJTBP010000084.1 GCA_021286825.1 Marinilabiliales bacterium
TCGCATAGACCAGAAAACCCACAATGATCAATATCTCCCGGCCCATTCGATCCGATAGTTTTCCGATCGGAATGGCCAGCAATACAGACACCGTATTAAATAGCATGTAGACAAAAGGAATGTAGGACTTGTCAATCCCCGTCTCGCTGGTTTTGACGAGCAACAAGGCATCGGCTGAATTACCCAGCGTAAACACGAAAATGATGACGAGAAAGAAATAGAACCTTTTGGGTAAACGCTTCAATGAAATCTTATTTGCAGTCCCCTTTTTTTCTGCCTTGGCCTCTTGGATGAAAACAACAAGGGTCAATACGCCGAGAATGGCCGGAATGGTTGCCAATAGAAAGATGTAAGAATAATTCAACGGAAAAATGGACAACAACAAGAAAGCGATCAAGGGACCCACAATTGCCCCACTGTTATCCATTGCTTTCTGAAACCCAAAGGCTTTACCGGCTTCATTTTGTTGAATGGAACCGCTGATCAGACTATCGCGAGGCGCTGCTCTCAAACCCTTTCCGATGCGTTCAAAAAATCGGAAAAACAAGATTTGAACCGGGAATCGGGCCAAGGAATACAAGGGTGTGACAAGGGCCGTAATGCCATATCCGACGATCATGAATGGTTTGTTCTTGCCAATCTTGTCACTCCAATATCCCGAAATTGCCTTTAACAAAGAGGCGGTACTCTCCGCGATCCCTTCGATCAATGAAATCGTCGTCTTGGAGGCTCCGATGGACAACAAAAACAGAGGCATCACACCATAGACCATTTTGGTGGATGTGTCTGTGAAAAAACTGGTCAGCCCCGTAAAAAACGCGTTTCTTTCTAATCCGAATATTTTGTTCTTGTCATCCATCCGAAAGTTTGAAATCTTTTGCCTAGGACTGCCTGACTAAGGGAACTATAGCCAGGGAAATATTGCGATCGATTAGATGCCAAGCCGAAAAACAGCCCGGGTGGAAAGATGCACACCGAAATCCACTGAAGCCCGATTTGACGGGCAGCTGATGTTAAGCGTGCGGCTCTCATTTTTTAGGCGAGTTTGACAAAATTATCCTCAAGTTTTACATTGAAATTTATCTCTGCTTTTAACGCCTTAAAAACTTTCAAAATTGTGTCAATTGTAGCACTGTTTGCACTGCTCTCGAGTTTAGAAATTTGAGCTTTTTGCACGCCGACAAGTTTTCCAAGTTCATCTTGTGTCAAATTACGTTCTTGTCGGGTAGCTCTGATCATCTTGCCTAACACGTCCATTCGAAGTTCGTATTCATACTCGTCTCTATCGGTTGTGCCAACTTTGCCGATATAATGATCTTTCATCTCGGCCAACGAGTATGTTTTCATTTCTTTTGTTGCCATATCTTTACTTTTTAAGTTTGCTGTTGAAATACTTATCTCTTAAATGAATTGCACGTTCTAATTCGCTCATTGGAACTTTGTCGACCTTTTTAATGAATCCATGACTTGCTATTACCAATGTCCTTTTAGGTTCGGTTTTGTCCCAAAACGCGAGAAGCCTGATATGCAGTCCGGCGAATGTTGTCCTAAGTTCCCAAATGTCTTTTTGAAGCTTCTTAAAAAGCTTTGGGTCATTTGTCTGCTCGGCAAGGTCAATATTATAAAGTATCTTTTTGATAACCTTTGTGTCAAGTCCAGCAATGAACGCATTGGCCTCCTCTAAAAATATCGTTTCAAAATACCTCACGATTTACCGCACCAGTTAACGGAACAAATATAATCAAATGTTTCCAAATATAGAAACACTATTGAAGATTAGTCAATTTTGTGGTCACGACTAAGCGAACGCAAACGGTCTGCGGCTACCCGCAAGTGCGGGTTGCGGGCGATTTCCTGTACTGTAGGACAAGAAAATCGAGCGGAGAACCGCCCACCGAAAACCACCAAACCCGCACTTGACGGGTAGCTGATGTTATGGGCATTTCATAATTCATACATTTTTAACTATTCCGTTTAGCAGGCTACATTTAAAATATTCACTCATCATGGCTTATCCAGTTACCAATCTTAAATGATTTAAAAATCCATTTGTCATCAAACAATCCAAACCCTTCTGCGTAAAGAGTACCCTTTTCAGTATATCTCTTCATATAGGCTTTATATTCATACTTATGATTTTCCTTAGTAAAATAAATATGATCTCCTTCTGCCGCTTCAACTTGTATATCTACAATTGTATCGTTTTGAACTATCTTTTCATAGGTCATTTCAATTACACCTTTTGGATCAAAGAAGGTTACGTTTCCAATTAAAAACCCATCTTGGTAATTTGCCTCTACATACTTTTTCCCACTCGTGTAAAAAACAGTCATTTTACCGTCTTTTTTTCCCATTTTATAGTTGGTAAACCAAAACTCACCATTGGTTGATTCAATCCATAATCCTTGTTTATAACCTTCAACCTGATTTACATGTTGCATGTAATTCAATTTAGTTACCTTCTGCAATTCTCCGACCAATTGAGCGATTCTTTCTTGTAGCGATTGAATCTTTGCTTCGTTGTCTTGTTGGGCTCTCAATGACAATCCTCCAAATAAAAAAAGAAATAATAAAAATGTAGATCTCATTTTCTGATTTTTATAGTAATAAGAGTTTCACTTGTAAGTATTTGATAATGTTATTTTCTTTGTACATATGCTCATAAAAGGTTTTGCTGCAACCAAAAGACAAGGATTAAAAATTATATTTTTTGACTTCAATTTATGCAGAAGTTGTAGTTGATTCTCAATTTATACTTATTTGTTTTAATCAAATCGTAATGTATGAAACAGTGGATCCATATTCTCTGAAAATTTATCTTTAGAATTGGAAAGATAGAAATAGTAAGCATCGGCAAAATCATCTTTGTGAATTGTCACGATCATGCAATACTTAAAGCCTTTACCAAAGTCAGATTTTAAATCTACAAAAGAAGTTGCGCCCCAATCGGCATTAAACTCCTTCCTTACCGCTTCATTGTTGAATGCTTGCACTTTATAATCAACTCCTCCAGTAATGTTAAGAATGACAGTTTCAAGAATGATATTGTATTGTGAATTTCTAAAAGCACGTTGACTTTCCATCTCATTTTTTAAAGTATCATTGGTATACTTTTTATATCTAATGGGTCTGATCGAATATCTTAATTCAAAATCTTTGTCTGGATATTTGATTGCATAATCATAACTCATGTCCTTATTGTCAATGATCTCACTCTCTACAAATCCTTTTGGAATATTTACGTTCATTCCACATTCTTCAAGTAGCGCTTTAAAATCAGAAAGTTTTTGTCCTATTGCGTTAATATTTAGTATTATAAATAATGTAACAAAAATTCCGAGTTTCTTTTCCATCTTATTTCTTATAATGTTCTTGTATTATACTATTGAAATTGTCTCAACATGAATTGCCCATAACATACCTATACCCGCCCTATCCATTCGTCTAGCATCAATTTCTCAATGGTATAAGTAGGTCAGGTGGCGTATTAGATTCCCTAAAACTACAAAAACACTGTTAAATAGCCAAGATAATTCCTTGGTTTTTAGGAGGTAATTGTTGGTTTTCGGATGGGCTTCCGGGGAGAACCAGCCAGCCAAAGGATGACGCATGCTGCTCCCGGCCGGTCGTTTATCGGCTGGCTTTATCCATGGAAATCCCGATCCTGTCTGATGTTCCTCAGGGTTGCTCCTTGCCGGAGACCCGGATGTGGCGGACATCGAGGGTGCCATAGGCCATGGTGACCGTCACCTTGCCCTGATGGTACGCCACGTTGCCGAAACCGGTCTCGGTGGAGAGAAAGGTGGTGAAATCGCCGATCTTCGAATCGACGTAGAGGGTCTGCTCCACGGCATCGTACCGCACACCCGTTAGTCCCTGCAGCAGTGCGTAGCTGGAGAGTGCCCGGGCATACCAGTGGCCACACTCGTATTCGTCGAAGGGGTCGCGGATGCGGCCGTCGTAGCGGTCGCGGCAGGTGCGCACGATGTCGAGCCCTTTTTCCACCTCAGGTGTGATGCGACCTGGTACTCGATGCCGGTCCACACCTCGTTGCTGTAAACGAAGGGGAGCGACAACTTCCCTCCCCTGGGCCAGGTGCAGAGCAGCAGTCCGCCATCCTTGCCCAAGGCATAGGTGGGGCGCTGCGGATTGGCATGTTGCGCCAGCGTATGGCGCAGGTTGTAGCGATAGACCGATTGCAGATGGCTCTTGACCTTCTGGCTGTCCAGCGGCAGTTCCAATCCGCATACCTCACCGATCCAGCAGCCCAGCACGCCATCAGAGAGGCATCCCGTGCCATACTGGTATTTGGGTCCTTCGGCAAGCATCACCTTGCGCGCCTCCTCCGAATAGCTGACATTCCAGTTGCGCAGCGATGGATCGATCGGACTGCGGGCCTTCAGCCCCTGCCAGCGGATCCGTTGGTAAAAATATTCGCCGTTGTAGAGGCTGTCGTTCAGAAAGCGGCTGCAGTCGCTTTGCAACCTCCGGTAACGGGTAACATCGCTTTTCAGGTAACTGCCCATCTCGGAGATGGCAGTCAGTGCACCCAGGTAAAAGCTGTTGCACATGCCGTCCGGTCCCCAGAATTCGATGTCGTAGGTGTTGTGGTGAGGTTCCTCAACCGTTCCGCGGTGGCGGGGGTCCCAGGTCTCGATGCAGTAGTCCATGCTCCGGCAGACGGCAGGATAGATCGCCTTGAGCCACTCCCGGTCGCCGCTGATGCGCCACTCCCGGTAGACCTTCATGATACCCCCGAGCTGACCATCGGCAGCGGCATGGAAATCATGCACCTTGGGTCGGATGGGCAGCGCCGAGCGGAAGGTCTGGTGCCCTTGCTCATCCTGGCTCTCGCCGAACTCGGTGTTGCGCAGCGTCCGTTCCAATGACGGGAAGAGGTGGGGAATGGCCTGGGCATAGTTCCAGACGTGGGTGCAGGAGCCCTCGCAACAGCCCGAATTGTCGCTGCAGCCCTCGAAGGCCCAGAGACGGCCGTCGCGTTGGCGCAGCACGGTGGGGGATTTGAGAATCGCCAGATTGGCACCGACCGCCTCCATCACCTCGGGAGGTAGGGTCGACCGATAAAAGGCATTGGTGAAGATGCGGCTTTTCATTTTGAGCTCATCGTAACGGCTCTGCCAGTAGCGGGCAACCTCGGCCACTCCCGAGAATCGGCCACTGTACCAGGGCTGGTAATTGGGCGAGGCACAACAGCCCGAAGCGGGATTGCAGGCCGGTGCATCTTTCGGATCCTGGCCCAGCCGGAGGTCTGAGTCGGGCACATACCAGGCCATCAGAAGCCGGACCGTGCGCGTCTCGCCGGGAGCAAGGGTCAGCGGCACGAAGAGGGAGGCCCCGGGAGACTCTTTCTCCACCGGCGCCACAGGATTGAGGTTGCCCTCCTCGATGTTTTTCCAGGCCATGGTGAGCGGATCCCACCAGCCGCCCCGGAACCAGCAATGGTCGACCACGGTGGCCGGTTCGTTGGTGAAGATGCAGAAATCACCCCGGTCGGAAGGCTTTGTCTTGCCCGCCTTTTGGGAGAGGATGAAGCCGTGCGGTGTAGGCAGGATGGCATTGACGCCGTCACCCTTTTTCATGAAGTTGACCGCATGGTAAGAGAAGACCAATTCGAGGGGTGTGGTTCCCGGATTGGTGAAGGCATATTCGATGGCACCCACCGGCAGGCTCGAGTTGTCGGCATCGGTCGGGATGAATGGACTCCATCCGGTAAGGGTCACCTGCAGCGGCATTAGCTCGTCGGAAAGATGCAGGGTAGCAAAGGGAAAACGGGCCTGGAAATCGGCATGGGCGAAGCGCGGCAGACCGTAGCTGGTACGCTCGCCGCCATTGGCAGCATTGGGCCTGCCAAAATATTTCCATTCCGGCACGGGTCCTTCCAGCAGCCGCGCCAACCGCTCCTTCCCCTTGACAGTCACGGCGGCGAACATCATCGGTTCATTGAAGACGTTGGGCGTGTTGCGCACCGACAGGTGAGAGATGGCGCCGGTTCCCTCCAGGCAAAACATCCCGGCTCCCAATCCGCCGATCGGAAAGGCGATCCGGTTGAGTTGCTCCCCGGAGTAGGTTCCGTTGTAGGACCGCGTTCCGGATTGGGCCATTGCCCGGATTGAAACGGAGCACATCAGCAAGACGACAAGCAGTATAACGGGGGATCGCTGGGCATATTTTTCCATGGCTCGGCAAGTATTACGGGTGAAGAGAGAGCCTTAAAGATAGTCAAACACTTGCTCTGATTGGCTGATTTCCTGCATGAAACCGCAAAAAAAACGACGGACTCTTTTGAACAGTCGGTCGTTTTCCCGGAAGTGGACAAGTACGCCCTGCGATCCCCGGAAATAAAAAAGAAGCAAGCCTATTTTAGCAGGAGGAGGACAACGGTAAGGAGGAGGCCTCCAAGGGCAAAATAGAGGCCGTTGCGGAAGGTTTTGGATTTCCAGGGGAACATCCAGAAGGCCGAGACAACGAAGAACAGCAGGGAAACGGCAAAAAAGAGGTTGAGGAAAAAGAGGGGCTCGCCGGAACGCGCCTTGTGGATGGCCACCAGTTTGCCAACGAAGGAGGGCAACTCTTTCTGGGTCACCCTGGCGACACCGGTCGACTTGTTGTATTCGCCATTTTCGAAATAGAGGCTCCCGTTTTCCTCACGGGTGACCTTGAAATTGCGCTGACGCAGCTCGCGACCGAGGTCAGCGGCTTCCATTCCGGGTTTCAGGGTACGCTCAACCACTTTTTCCGACTTGAGGAAATCGGTGTCGCGGAAGATCATCACGATGCCGCTGATGGCATAGACGGCCATGATGCCGGCAAGAAAGAATCCAAGGTATCTGTGAACGATGCGGAATGGTTTCATAGGAGGATTGATGGGTTTGGAACGGGCACAAGATACAATCTTCCTGCCAATTTACCACATTGGCCTCACAGAAGCCCCGGTCCGTAGGTGCGAAGGGAAAATTATCCGGGAAAAGAGGTGCATCCAATCAGTTGAGTCGCACCAGCACTTCGTCGATCTGAAGGAGAAGTCCGGGAATCCGGTCGACCGCCCAGCCATGGTAGATGTCCCTCAACAGGATCAGGGTAGTCCGGAGATTCTGCGGGTCGCGGGAACGCCAATCAAACAGCACCCTGGCGGCTTCCTCCTCCACCTTTCCCATTCGGCCGAGGTCTTCGTAGACCCGGGTGAGACGCGTCAGGGTATCCATTCCCAGGCGTGAAAGGATGTCGTTGTTTTTGGCGACATTCCAGGCGTCGTTTCTGAGGTAACGAAAGAGGAGTCCACGCGGGGCAATCCGTTCGAGGTGAAGCTCCCCGTTGGTGATGAACCCGGCCTGCGCTTCCGGATGGCTCAGCAAACGGTTCAGGTCATCGAGGACCTGGGCATCGTAATCCCTGATCTCCTGGATGGCTTTGCGGTTGTTGGTCAGCTCAACGTAGACATTCTTCAGCAGATCGTCTGTCTTGCTTTTGGCATGCAGGTCGTTGAGCAGTTCGGTCAGTGAGAGGGCCAGCACCACACTGAAGATGATCAGGAGCGACTCTCCCAGGTATTCTTTCCAATCCCTGGAAACGAAAATAGGGGCGGGATGGCTATCCCCGGCGGCAGGAGACTTCTTGTGGGTATGCATCGGGAGATTTGTTAATTGCTTACGGATGAGGGATAAAGTTTGAAAAAAATTTTGGGATCCGCAAGCCATACCGGATATCCATTTTACTTAAACAGGCTTAGGGATTCCAGCAATCGGATGCCGACGAAACACTTGCTGAACAAACCAGGCAAAAGGGGACCACCATCCCGACCTTTCCTTTTTGTGTAAATTTGAACTGATTACAATTTCTTTCGTAGAAGGTAGAAACAGTGACTTATGAAAAAACCAATCCTTCTACTGTTGGGAATCTTCGTTGCCGGAATGGCAATGGCCCAGCAACGCAATCCACATTTCGATCCGGCAGTGGCCAAGAAATACAACTCCCCGCCCAATGGGATGAAGGCCTATGTGCTGGTGATCCTGCGCACCGGCAGCAACACCCGAACCGATAAGGCTTATCGCGACAGCTGTTTCGCCGGACACATGCAGAACATCCGCAACCTGGTAGCGGCGGGAAAGATGGTCGTGGCTGGTCCGCTGGAGAAGAACGACCACAACTACCGGGGTATCTTCATCTTCCAGTCCTCGACCCTGGCTCAGGTAGATTCGATGTTGCAGACGGATCCCACCATCCCAGAGAAGATCTTTGTTCCGGAATTGTATGAGTGGTATGGCTCGGCTGCTTTGCCAGCCTACCTGGAGGTCGATGACAAGATTTGGGAGAAGCGAGGGAATTGAGAGAAGGGAGACTGGAAACCGGAAACCGGAGACGGGAGACCGGAGACGGGTGGCCGGATTGGTTCTTTGTAGAGCCGCAAGATTTTGCGGCTCCAAATTCTCGCGAAACAGAAGGGAATGCCTGACTTGCTGTGCTGTAGAGCGATCCATGTTTTAGGGAATCAGCATTCCTTCGGTCTGTACATTTCCAAACCTGCCGGAATCGTTTTCCGGTCTCCAGTTTCCGGTTTCCTGTTTCCATGCATTCCGGCCGAAGTGATCATTTTAATCTCCGGCAACCTGAACCCGCGGCCGGTCTTCCACTCGTATCATCCTTTCTACAAACCTTTAACCGCTCCGCGGTTTAGAAAATCAAGCCTCCCTTCTTCCTGTCTCCTGTCTCCCTTTTCCCACAAAGCTAGCCACAACGGTAGCATCATGCCATCCGTCCATGCTCCATGCCCCATGCTCCATGCTTCTCCCCCCATGCCCCATGCCTTCTCCGGCAACCTGGCACGCGGCCGGTCTTCCACTCGTATCGTCCTTTCTACAAACCTTAAACCGCTCCGCGGTTGAGAAAATCAAGCCATCCTTCTTCCTGTCTCCTGTCTCCGGACTCCGGTCTCCCGTTTTCCGTTTTCCGATTTTGCAAAAATTTCACCACAACGGCACCCTCTCGCCCGCCGTCCATGTTCCATGCCCCATGCTCCTTGCTATTTCCGGTTTCCAATTTATTGCTAGCTTTGGTTGTGCGGTTGGGAGACAATCGCAACTGTACCAAATCAAAGAAATCGTTATGAGACCATATGTAGGGTTGTTTGCGGGAATGTTCGCTATGCTGCTCATTTCCTGTCAGCATGGAACCTCTATCCGGCTTGCCAGGGAGGTCGATGCCGAGATGTCCATCCCAGCTCCTCCCCCGCCTCCCGCTGCTCACTTGCGTGCGGCCAATGGTGCGGGAGAAGTCCGCATGATGAAATTGGATGAGCAGCCAGGTGCATCGGCTGTTCAGGCAGCTCAGGATCAACGCAAGATCATCCGTGACGGCAGAATTTCGATCCGCACCCAGGACATACAAGCCGGACGGAAAAGGGTGGATGAAATGGTCAAGAAGTTTGAGGGTTATTACGACAACGAAGAGATGCAGAACGATGACAATTCGGTCTCCTATTCGCTGAACATCCGGATTCCTTCCGCCAACTTCGACAAACTGCTGGCGGCTCTTGCAACAGGTGGCGATGAGATTACCGAACGCAACATCCATCAGCGGGATGTCACGACCGAGTACATCGACACCGAGTCCAGGCTGCAAAACAAGCGGGAATATCTGAAGCGCTACCGGGAATTGCTGGTCAAGGCACAGTCGGTCAAGGACATCACCGCCATTGAGGAAAACATACGCACCTTGCAAGAGGAGATTGAAAGCAGCGAGCGACAACTGAAATTCCTCAACAACCAGATTGACTACAGCACCCTCAACCTCTATCTTTTCCAAAAGAAACCCTATGTGTACAAACCGGAGCCGGAGGATGGCTTTGGGGAACAGGTCAAACATTCGCTCTCCAGGGGATGGTCGAAGTTCACCACTTTCCTGCTTTGGATCGTCAGCATGTGGCCCTTCCTGCTGGCAGGTTCAGCGATCTATTTCCCGGTCCGGAAGTGGAGATCCAAACGGAAATCGTTGAAAAAATAGTCTTTTCATTTGCCGATCCGACGTATCATACAAAGCTGAATTCCAACCTCCATGACGAAAATAGCCTTTGCACCCGGTTGCGCCCTGATGCTTTACAAACCACAACTGGCCTTCCGGATCCATGCATCCTTGAAACAAAGGATTCCGGAATTGGAGATGCTCTCCCTTTGTTGCAAGAGCGAACCCTATCCCGGTGAAGCAAGCGAGATCATCAACCTCTGTCCGGGATGTGACCGCCGATACAGCAACGACTATCCCTCCACCCATACCCGCACCTTGTGGGAGGTGTTGGACCAGGCGGAGAATTTTCCTTTCCCCGACCATGGCGGAAGGAGGATGACCATCCTGGATGCCTGTCCGACCCGACAGAAGCCGGAGGTGCATGCGGCCATCCGAAGCCTGTTGAAGAAGATGAACATCACCGTGACGGAACCGGAAAAGACGGGCGGACATGGAACCTGTTGCGGCGACACCTTCTATGGCCTCCTGCCGGTAGAGAAGGTGTTGGAGCAGATGCAGAAACGGTCCGACGAGATGCCGGAAGAGGAGGTGGTGGTCTATTGTGTCTCCTGCAGCAAATCGATTGCCAACGGAGGCAAACGACCAAGGTATCTGCCCGACCTGCTCCTGGGTGAGCCCACTGAAGTGTCGGTGACCGATCCGGATGAATGGCATGCCCAGCTTTCGGCATACATCCAGGATCATCTGGCATGAAATTCAGGTAGCATTCGGGCCGATTTGTGGAATATGAAAATCAATGGCTATCTTGCAACCGATTTCAACTACTACCAATAACATTCATCATGAGGCAAAAATTGATTCTTTTGGCGTCTCTGCTGCTGGCTTTTGTGCAGGGCGGAGCGCAAAACACCGTGGTCTCCCCTGCCGTTGTGCAGCAGGAGTTTATCTTTCCGTTCCAGGGTGAACACACCCATGGAAGTTCTATCGTCCAACTCTCCAACGGCGATTTGCTGGCCGCCTGGTTCCAGGGCAATGGCGAGCGTGGCGCCGATGATGTGCGGGTGATGGGATCCCGACTGAAGAAGGGTGCCAAAGGATGGGCTCTCCCTTTTCTGATGGCGGACACCAAAGGGATTCCCGATTGCAATCCCACCCTTTTCGTCAACCGTGAGGGCAAATTGTTCCTCTTTTGGATTGCCGTGCAGGCCAACCAGTGGGAATACTCCGTTTTGCGTTTCCGCACCTCTGTGGATTTTCTGGGCGAAGGAGCTCCCAAGTGGAACTGGCAGGACAACATCCTGCTGAAGCCGGATGAAGGCTTTGCCAACGAGGTCGCGAAAAAATTCGCTGAGATGGGTGATTCTCATGCCGGTTGGGCATCCTATGCGCCCAAGTACGACGACATGATCATCGCCGCCAGCAAGGACAAAATGAAAAGGAGCCTGGGCTGGATGACCCGCATCCATCCCATCACCCTGCCTACCGGCCGCATCCTGCTGCCACTCTATTCGGATGGATTGAACATGTCGATGGTAGCCATCTCCGACGACAATGGCGAGACCTGGCGACCCAGCCTTCCCATCGTGGGACGTGGACCGATTCAGCCGGCTTTGGCTGTCCGCAAGAGTGGTGAAGTGGTCGCCTACATGCGCGACTCGGGAGATGCCCCGGGGAGAGTCTGGGTGAGCAGTTCCAAAGACAACGGGGACTCCTGGGCACTGGCCAAAAAAAGTGACATCCCCAATGAGGCCAGCGTAGAACTCGCCGCGCTGAAAAACGGCAAGTGGCTCTTTTTTGGCAATGACGTCTCGGACGGACGCTATCGTTTGTCGCTTTACCTGTCGGACGACGAAGGCAACAGCTGGTACAAGAAAGAGGTGATTGAATATTCACCTGACCGCAAGAACAGCTTCAGCTATCCCTGTCTGATCCAGACAGCCGACGGATTGGTACACCTCACCTATTCCTATGCAGCAGGCAGGCAACAGGAGTCCATCCGTCACATCGTCATCGACCCCAGCAAAATCAAATAATCGAAAGATATCCAACAAAAAATGGAGGCCTTCCCCTCCATTTTTTGTTTTGTTTCAATCGTTGCCGCCACATGGCATCAAAGGTCCACAACGCTACGGCACAATACAATCGTCCTCTTCCCGTCTCCTGTCTCCGGTCTCCGGTTTCGCGCAAATATCACCACAACGGCAACCTCTCTCCCGCCGTCCATGCTCCATGCCCCATGCTCCATGCTTCTCCCTCCATGCTCCATGCCTT
>JAJTBP010000085.1 GCA_021286825.1 Marinilabiliales bacterium
TTTGTACCTGCAACTGCTGTTCATCCCCCAAGATCCAGACAGAAACGGCCGTGATTTTTGATAGTCAGCCAGTGGTCTTGCAACGGTTGGTTGTTCCGGCAGCCATTCATCTTTCACCCCAAATCGACCTGATCCTCCAGCCTCCCCAATTGGTCTGATACAATCTTGTGATGGGCTTCTTTTTCGAAAGAGCCGATGTTATTCGTTGTATCTTAAAGACTGATATTCCCATGATTGAAAGAATCATTCATTTTTCGATCAGGCAAAAACTGCTTGTTGGCCTGTTTGTGCTTGGTCTTGTGGGATGGGGAATCTATTCCTTGTCCAAATTGCCGGTAGATGCCATACCTGATATTACCAACAATCAGGTGCAGATCATCTCACTGGCTCCTTCCCTGGCTGTTCAGGAAGTGGAGAGTTTTGTGACAGCTCCTGTTGAAGTGGCGGTTGCCAACATCCCTGATATCATTGAGCTACGATCCATCTCACGATTGGGGCTCTCCGTCATCACCGTGGTATTCAAGGATGAGGTGGATCTCTATTGGGCCCGGCAACAGTTGAACGAAAGAATTCAGGAGGCCTCCGAGTCCATCCCCCCTGGATTAGCCCGGATCGAACTGGCCCCTGTCTCTTCCGGATTGGGTGAGATCTTCCAATATCGGCTGGCGGTGGACAAAGGCCTTGAGAACAAATACAATCCGATGGAATTGCGGACCTTGCAGGATTGGGTGGTCCGCCGTGAGATGTTGGGAACACCCGGTGTCGCCGATGTGAACAGCTACGGTGGCTTCGTCAAGCAGTATGAGATCGCCGTGAATCCCGAAAGGCTGCGCGGGATGAACCTTACCTTGAACGACATCTTTGTGGCTTTGGAAAAGAACAATGAAAACACAGGCAGCGCCTACATTGACAAGAAACCAAACGCCTATTTCATTCGTGGCATCGGACTGGTGCGAAACATCGATGACATTGGCAAGATCGTGGTTAAGTCCAGTACATCCGGCATTCCCGTGCTTATCCGGGACATCGCTTCGGTACAATACGGACATGCCACCCGGTATGGTGCCTTCGTCGTTGATACAACTGAGGCGGTTGGGGGTGTGGTGATGATGCTGAAAGGTGCCAATGCCCATCAGGTCATCGATCGCGTGACAGAAAGGATTGCCACCATTCAGAAATCGCTTCCCAACGGCGTACACATTGAACCCTTCCTCAACCGGTCAGACCTGGTGGGACGGGCCATCCGGACTGTTTCAGGCAATTTGATGGAAGGGGCGTTGATCGTCATTTTCATCCTGGTTTTGCTGCTGGGGAATTTCAGGGCAGGACTCCTTGTGGCATCTGTGATTCCCTTGTCTATGCTGTTTGCCATCTCCATGATGAACCTGTTCGGCGTTTCCGGAAACCTGATGAGTCTGGGCGCCATTGATTTTGGATTGATTGTGGATGGTGCTGTCATCATCGTGGAGGGAGTGGTGCACAGCATGGCAAAAGTTTCCCTCAGGCAAGGCGAACAAGCCTTGTCACAGGACCAAATGGATCGTACCGTCTTTGAATCGGCGAAGCGGATGATGAGTTCGGCTACTTTCGGACAGATCATCATCCTGATTGTCTATCTGCCGGTTTTGGCCCTCACCGGCATCGAGGGAAAGATGTTTCGTCCGATGGCCCAGGTGGTCATGTTTGCCCTGGCCGGAGCCACCATTCTGTCCCTGACCTATGTGCCCATGGTATCTTCCATGTGGCTGAGCCGCAAACGCCAGGCCTCCTTCGCCTTCTCAGAACGGATCATCGAAAGAATGTTTCAATTGTTTCAGCCGATCCTTCAATTCTCTCTCAGACGGAAGGCATTGGTCTCCCTCTCTGCGCTACTGCTTTTCGCAGGATCCCTATTCATCTTCAACTCGCTTGGAGGAGAGTTCATCCCGCAATTGGAAGAGGGAGACCTGGCTGCAGGCGTGATGACACTACAAGGAGGTTCTCTTTCGCACACCATCGAAACCGTCGAAAAAGCCAATAAAATATTGCTTTCCACCTTCCCCGAAATCAAACATGCGGTGTGCAAGATTGGAGCAGGGGAGATCCCGACCGATCCGACGCCCATGGAGACCGGAGATTACATCATCACCCTCAAAGACAAAAAGGAATGGACTTCGGCTAGTACCCGGGAAGAACTTGTGGAAAAAATGGAGACAGCACTCGTTCCGCTTGCCGGTGTCAAGTTTGAATTTCAACAACCGATCCAGATGCGTTTCAATGAATTGCTTTCCGGTTCACGTCAGGACATTGCTGTCAAGATCTTTGGAGACAATCTGGACGTATTGGCATCCAAAGCAGAAGAGGTAGCCGGAGTGATAAGAAATGTGGAAGGTGTCTCCGATCTGAATGTGGAAAAGGTTACCGGACTTGCACAAGTTCAGGTTGATTACAACAGGGATCGGCTGGCGCAGTATGGCCTGTCCGTGGGTGATGCGAACCGGGCCTTGCGAACCGCTTTTGCCGGGAGTCAAGCCGGTGGGGTCTACGATGAGGAGAAGCGTTTCGCCCTCATAGTTCGGTTGGACAAGGATTTTCGGCAGAATACGGAAGATGTGGCCAACCTCTCACTGCCCTTGCCCGATGGCGGTCAAATACCTTTTGGGATGGTCGCCGACATCTCGGTGCGATCCGGTCCGGCACAGGTAAGCCGCGAAGATACCAAGCGGAGGATTACCGTGGGATTCAATGTCCGGGGAAGAGACATTCAGAATGTCATCGAAGAGGTGACCGCCCGTATCGACCGAAAGGTCAAACTGCCTACCGGATATTACCTCTCCTATGGTGGCCAATTCAAAAACCTGGAGGCTGCACGGGGCCGATTGCTCGTGGCGGTGCCGGTGGCCTTGCTGCTAATCCTGGTACTGCTCTATTTTACCTTCCATTCGCTGAAACAGTCGCTCCTGATCTTCCTGGCCGTTCCTTTCTCTGCGATGGGTGGAATACTGGCCCTTTGGCTGAGGGACATGAACTTCTCCATATCTGCCGGTGTCGGTTTCATTGCCCTTTTTGGGGTTGCGGTGCTGAATGGCATCGTGTTGATTGCTGAATTCAATCGACTGGAAAGCAATGGATTGAAGGACATTAACGAAAGGATTCTTACCGGATTAAAGTCCCGGTTCAGACCGGTAATCATGACCGCTGCCGTGGCTTCACTTGGCTTTTTACCCATGGCCTTGTCGACATCGGCGGGTGCGGAGGTGCAAAAACCTCTGGCGACAGTAGTCATTGGTGGACTGATCAGTGCCACCCTGTTGACGTTGGTCATCCTGCCTGTCTGCTACGCCTTGTTGCATTCGCTTCGAAAATCTTCCAATACCGAGACCATGAAAGGATCGATGCCAGTTATCTTGCTTTTGTTGACCCTGGTGGCCTTTGCACCTGCCACAAGCCGGGCCCAGTCTGTCAGAAAAATCAATCTGAAGGAGGCCATCAACCTGGCCCTTGACAGCAATCTGACCATCCGCGCGGCCAGCTATGCAGCCGATGTTCAGCGTTCATTGAAGGGGGCGGCATGGGATCTGCCGAAACTGAACCTTGAGGGCCAATATGGTCGGTTCAATTCCTACACCCGGGACAACAGTTTTACCGTTTCTCAGTCATTTGCCTTCCCAACACTTTACCTTCAGCAAAACCGACTGGCGGGAGCACGTGTCAAAAGCAGTGAGTTTGATAAAGCCACCGTACGTTTGGAGGTAGCCACCCGGGTGAAACAGCTCTACTGGCAGATGGCCTATCTCTCCTCCAGGAAACATTTGCTTCAGTTTCAGGATAGCCTCTATTCCGGTTTCAGCCGGGCGGCAACTTTGCGTGCCCAAAGTGGTGAAACCAATCGTTTGGAGATGGTGACGGCCCGGTCACAAAGTATGGAGGTTCGCAATCAACTGCAACAAACTCTGGCTGATATTCAACTGGCCAAGAGCGCCTTGCAATTGTTGTTGAACTCGCATGATCCCGTGATGCCGGTCGATACCTTGCTACATAGGATGGAAGGAGGAATTCTGACCGACACGCTATCCATTGCAGACAATCCGCAGTTGGCAAAGGTTCAACAGCAGACAGAGATAGCCAGATTGGAAAAACGGGTCGAATACAATAAAATGTTGCCCGAGTTATCGCTGGGTTATTTCAGTCAGACCATGCAAGGGGTCCAGGAGGTGAATGGGATGCCTCGGACATTTGGTGCCGGAGATCGGTTGGATGGTCTTCAGGCAGGCGTGACGATTCCGTTGTGGTTTACCCCCTATGCCGCTAAGGCAAAGGCGGCCCGCCTGCATGAGATGGAGGCCCGGGCCGAGGAGGAGGGTTTTCAGAAAAATCTCAGGGGAAACCTGAAGATGCTGAAGGAGGAACTGGCCAAATACCGTACGGTTGTCGATTATTATGAGGGCCAGGCCATCCATGAAGCAGATCTCATCATCGACCAGTCGGGTCGTAGTTACAAAGCGGGTGCCATGGATTATCTGGATTACGTGCTCAGTCTTGGACGGGCACTCTCCATCCGGGAAAGTTATCTGGACGCCCTCAACAATTACAACCAGACCGTTATTGAGATCGAGCGGATGATGGGTAAAATCTAAACAATCAATTGACCATGAAAAAACAGAATACAATCATCGTTTACTGCTTGCTGTCCCTATTGTTCGCGGTTTCCTGCGGGGAGGCAAAGAAGGGAGCACCAGCAGGGGAAAAGACGGAGGAGGTTCTTCCGGAAGACATCGTAGAGATGCGCGCAGATCAGATCAAATTGGCCGAAGTGGAACTGGGACATGTGGAGCAGCGACTGCTCAGCAGTTCGCTCAAGGTAAACGGAACCGTCAATGCCGCCCCACAGAACCTGGCTACCATCTGTGCACCCATGAGTGGATTTGTCAAGAATACCTCTTTGATGCCGGGGCAGCAGGTAAAAAAAGGAGAAATCCTGGCCGAGATTGAGAATCAGGAATTCATTGATCTGCAGCGCAGTTATCTGGAATCCAAAAACAAATTGGAATATGCCGAGGCCGAATACAAAAGACACAATGAACTTTACAAGGAGGATGTCTATTCCCAGAAGAATGTGCAACAGGTAACGACAGAGTTTAAAAATCTGAAGGCGGAGGTAAATGCCCTTCGGCAGAAGCTGATCCTGGTGGGACTCACTCCCGAATCACTGGGGGAGGAGAACATTCGAAAGTCGATTCAAATCGTTGCCCCCATTTCCGGCTACGTGGAATCGGTCAATGTCAATCTGGGCAAGTTTGTATCACCAACAGACATCATGTTCCGGATCGTCAACAACAACAAGCTCTATTTGGAACTGACCCTGTTTGAAAAGGATGCCAACAAGGTCTTCCGCGATCAGAAGGTAAAATTCTTCATCAACAATGAAACGGAGGAACATCACGCCGTCATTGCCCAGACAGGACAATCGGTCAATGCGGACAAGAGCTACAAGGTATACTGCAACGTGCTGGATGATTGCAAAAATGTGCTTCCCGGAATGTATGTCAGTGCGCTGATCGCCACCACCGGAAAAATGTCGGAGTCGCTTCCTGCTGAGGCTGTGGTCTCCTTTGATGACAAGGATTACATTTTCGTGTATGATTCGGAAAAGATGGAAGAGGGGAAGCCCTTCACCCTCTATCGAATGGTGCAGGTCAGGAAAGGGATATCGGAAGGCGATTTTACAGAGGTGATTCTACCGGAGGGATTCAAGACAGCAGAGACCCGGGTGGTCACAAAAGGGGCCTACAATCTCCTTTCAGCCAAGAAAAATGCCGGAGAAATGGCCTGCTGATACATTCTTGTTGCGTGTCCGCCGAAGTGGCGGATGCGCAGCAGAAAACTTACGGAGCATTCAGTTTGAATCCGATGCCCCTGACGGTCTCCAGAAATTCAGTCTCCGCATAATCCGACATCTTTTTCCTTAGGTTCTTGATGTGAACATCGATGTAGTTGGAGTTGTAATTCTCTTCGAAGATGTCACCCCATATGTGTTCCGAGATCTGAAGCCGAGTGGTTACCTTGTTCTTGTTGAGGATGAGGAAACTGAGGATGTCATACTCTTTTTTTGTGAGGACAATTTCATTTTCTCCAAAGAACAGTTTTCGTTTGTCAAGATCGATGACAAATCCCTGAATTCGGAAGATGTTTTCCTTCAGACCATGCTTCCGGCGCGTTACAGCCAGAATCCGCGACTTCAGTTCCAGCATGGAAAAGGGTTTGGAGAGATAGTCATCTGCCCCCAGATCGAGCCCTTTGGTCTTGTCTTCCGTAGATGATCTGGCGGAAAGGATGATGACCGATGCCCGACCGTTGTTCTGCACCGATTCTATCAAAAGATCGATCCCATCATAATCGGGTAATCCCAGGTCAAGGAGGACCAGATCATAATCATTGGAGAAGATTTTCTCGGAAGCGATCCGCCCAGTATGGGCTTCATCACAAACAAAACCCTCCTTCTCCAGGAAACGTCGGATCTCACCGGATAACTGAATTTCATCTTCAACAATCAGCAGATTCATGTCAGGTAAATTGGAAAGGGTATTTGAAGGGCGAGAAATATCAATAGTTCTTCCAATAAAAAAGGAGAAAAGAGAATTCCCATCGGGAAAAGTTTATTTTTGATATCAAAAGATTTTCAGACCAACGTTGTTGCAGATGAGACTCCAACTGAAACTGGCCCTGATTGGTGCCATTGCCAAGATCGTGATCTTTCTCCTGTTGTTTACATTGGTGCAACAGAAGATTGAGTCGCTCACCCTGAGGCAGACCGACCGGGATCTGATCAAGAAAAAGGACAAGGCCCTCTCCATCGTAAAAAAAATCGGAATCAAAACCTATTTGGATGCGGAAAAGGACAGTGCATTTGCCAGCTACAACATGTTGAAGGATGAATACATCGCGATTAACCTGGATACAGACGGTCAAGCCGGACCCTTGTCCTTTTCACAAGAGGCCAGGATCATTGAAGATGAAGAGTTTGATTTTCGCATCCTGCATCTTGATTTTGAAATAGATCATCAGCTCTATACCCTTGAAATCGGAAAGAACATCCAGATGATCGATAGTCTGGACAGAACCTTGAAGAATATCTCCATTTCGATCATCCTGCTGGTGCTGATCATCACCATTCTTTTCGATGTGGGCATATACAAATATCTGCTCCATCCGCTCAATCAGCGAATCATTCCCAAGCTGCGGACGGTCGTCAATCCAGAGACCTTTCAATATACGGAGATCAAGTCGACCACTTCCGATTTTATCTATCTCAACAATACCATCAATGACCTGATGCGGAAGGTGAACGAAATTTTGGGAAATCAGAAGAAATTCATTGGCGATGTCTCACACGAATTGTTTACCCCCATTTCTGTCATGCAGTCCAAACTGGACAATCTGTTGATTTCGGATAAGCTACCGGCCAAAACGGTTGCCCTGATTCTGGACCAGCAAAGTCAGCTGATGCGGTTGCAGCACATCATCAAAGCCTTGCTGTTGATCAGTCGTATCGAGAACGACCAATATGCCAAGACCGATTCGTTTGGTTTGCCGGAGCTGATACGGGAGATTTTCAATGCCATCGAAGAGCGGGCCCAGATCAATCATGTCACCCTGAACAATCGGATTCCGGAAGGAGTGGTGATGCAAGCTGCCAACAAATATCTGATTTATACCTTGCTTTTCAATCTTGTCAGCAATGCCATCAAATACAACAAACCCGGAGGAAGTGTCGATGTGGATTTTGAGAGGAATGGGGAAGGAGCCACCCTAGGGATCTGCGATACGGGATGTGGCATTGCAGCAGAGAACCTTGAAATCATTTTCGGCAGGTTCAGAAGGGTAGAGGGTGCACAAACGGAAGGGCAGGGGCTGGGACTTTCCATTGCAAGAAGTATTGCCCAATTTCATGAAGCCAGAATCGATGTAAAATCGGAATTGGGAAGCGGCTCCTGTTTCTTTGTGCGATTTCCAGCAAAAAATTTTTAAAAAATGTGCATTTGCATCTTTTCTTCACGAATTCTTCATAATCGTGGGGATAGTTTTGTTTCGTTAACAATTTAAAGGAAACAGAAATGAAAAAGTTAGTAATGGTATTGAGCTTCGCTCTCCTCTTAGGTGTAGTTACCGCTAATGCACAGGATAAAAAACAAGAAGTGAAGAAAGCTCCTGCAAAAACAGAAGCTCCGGCTAAGAAAGCTGCCAAACCGGCCGCCAAGAAAGAAGCCAAGAAAGAAGCTGCAAAACCGGCTGCAAAGAAGTAATCTGATTTTGCCTACAAACGAAAAAACCGCGGTCATTTTGACTGCGGTTTTTTTTATGCTGTTTGAGCTTGTCTTAAAGTTCTTTTATTTTCAGGTTTTTCCAGCGGATTCGAATGCCTCCGCCGTCATGAATCTGAAGTGCAATGGATCCTTTGCCTTGTCCGATTTTGGCATCGTGGAAATCGGTCATGGGTTTGCCGTTCAACCATGTCTGGACATGGTCACCCACCACCCGCACCCTCATGGTGTTCCATTTTCCGAATTTCAGGATATTTTCCTTCTCATCCGGAATTTTCACCAGCCATCCCCGTCCGTAGGATTCATAGATACCCCCCGAATCATGTCCCGGAGGTGCCACTTCACACTGCCAACCGGAAATTTTGGTCCCTACGATGGTGGAACGAAAGAAGATGCCGCTGTTTCCATTGGTCTCCTGGATGAAATCACAGAATAAATCGAAATCCTGATAATATTTCTCGGTGGCCAGATAGCCATACTTTTTATCCGGACCACTTTCGCAGATCAGTTGCTTGTGATCTGCATACCATTTCTCGGTGCCATAAATCTTCCAGCCTGTGAGGTCTTTGCCATTGAAAAGGCTTGTTTTCTTTGCCTGGGCCCACTCAAACGTAACGAGCAGCAACAAGAGTGGCAATCCCGACTTTTTCAAATGAAAATACATCCGAATGTGTTTTGGGTAAAGGGCGGAGGATTCTATTCCAAAGAATTGCCCTCCGCTTGATTGGTCTGTTTAAAAATTGTCAGCTTTCCGATAGGCTTCGATGAGGGCCAGTTCTCCCTCTTTTCCTTTCAACGACTTTCCATGCTCCATGCAGAGCACGTCATCATAACCTTTGCTGGCAATGTAGCGGAAAACGCCGTTGAAATTGATTTCCCCACTCCCCGGTTCCTTTCGACCTGGATTGTCGCCCAGATGGAAGGCGCCGATTTCGCTCCAGGATGCTTCGATGTTAGGGATCAGGTTTCCTTCCGTAATCTGTTGGTGATAGATGTCGTCGACTATTTTGCAGGCAGGACTGTTGACACCCCTGCAAATGGCAAAGGTCTGGGCCATCCCCGTCAGGAAAAGACCGGGATGATCCCGCTTGTTGAGCGGTTCCAGCACGATGGTCATGCCTCCCTGAAGTGCGATGTCGCTCAGTTCACGCAAGGTGTCGATGACATTGGCCGTCTGGTAACCCCAGTCCATGTGCTCATTGTAGCGGCCCGGTACCATCAAAGCCCATTTCAAACCGGTACGTTTGCATATTTCTACGCCTGCTTTTACTTTATCCACGAGCATCTGACGGATCTCTGCATCCTTCAGGACCATGGACTCCTTGCTGAAATCGGCATAAAGGACGAAAGGTCCCATCTTCATGTCCAGCCTTGCCATTTCGGCTGCAATCTTATCCTGTTCTTCGGTTGGCCTACCCATGAACCCATTGTCGAACATGGCCCTGAAGCCTTGGTCGTGGCAGAAATGGATGTTGTCGATCGGATCTTTCCCGGCGGATTCGCTGAACGCACCGAATCCGGGAGCGTACCTCAGCTTAAAAAAGGCACTGTTGGAAGGTTTGTCTTGCGGAAAGGAGGACGTGGCAAAGGCAGAGGTTCCCAGACCGGCAATGGCGGCCGTGGCAGCACTCTTTTGAATGAAATTTCTACGGTGCATGTTGAATGAGTTAATGGATGAAATGCCCGGGTGTCGGAGCGTAATTTTTACCCGGGAAGGGCCATGGCTTATTCGAACTGTTGGGGAATGATGATCCACATGATCAGATAAGCCAGCACGCCTGTTCCGGCGAAAATGGCAGCAAAGGCAAATGCCAGACGAATCAGGGTAGCATCAACGTCAAAATAATTTGCCAACCCTCCGCATACGCCGCCAATCATTTTGTCACGGACTGAACGTTTCAGTCGCTTGGGAGCATAAGGATCCATAATTTCCATATTGGTGATGGGTAAAGTGTTTGAAATAGCCTTACAGGTACGCAAATGGAGGAACTTTTCGGATGGAAGGATTTTCCTTACGGATTTTCACCCTCCTCTTCCAGTCTGTCCAATTCATCTTCATATTCCAGTTCCAGTTCCATGAATTCCTCAGCCTGTTCGAGAAGCTCAGCTTTTAATTCTTCACTCTCAGGCTCTTCATCGATCCACATGAAACCCTTCCATATCGCATCCCACAATGAATCGTGGTGCCTCGGTATGAATGACGAAGATCGTATCGGGTAACACCTGCGAATTGTCTGCCAAAAGAAATTTAGGAAGCATATATTGGATTTATTGGTGAACACCATTGGAAATTCTTCCAAATATAACTGTTTTTTTACTCGGGAACCATGCAATATAAGGAATTTCTTCGCCTTTGCCATTCCTGTTTTGAAACATTTAAAACCAAGGATTGTCTCTTTTGGAGGTGGGTGGGGACCACCTCAACCAAACAGAAGCTTCCGATTGTTGCTACCGCCTGTTGTTGTTATATTATGACATAAAGACATGAAAATGAGAGGTTTATGACTATTTGTCATGGAATGAAAAGCTCCCTTGACAAATTGTCTGATGTCGCAGCCTGCTTAAATATTTGCAATTACATGAAAATCAATGATATATATTTAGGCGGTTCATTTTTGGCACATCACTTGAAGGAGACTGTTCGTCCGCCGATGCGGATTCATTTCGTGAATTGTTTCATTTAAAGAATAGGAGGAAAAAGTGATGACACTCATTAGAACGAACAACAGATTTTATCCATCCCTCATGAATCATTTCTTCAACAGGGAGTTGGTTGATTGGAGCAATGCCGGATTTTCGGCTGACGATACGACCTTGCCGGCCGTGAATATCCTGGAAGACGGAGAGCGGATTCAGATTGATCTGGCTGCTCCGGGCATGAAGAAGGAGGATTTCAAGATTGACCTGGATCGGAATCGTTTGACGATTTCGGCAGAAATGGAATCTCAAAACGAGGAAAACAACAATCGTTATTCCCGCAAGGAGTTCAATTACAGTTCTTTCCGCAGGATGTTTACCATTCCCGTTGAGGTAGTCAACAGTGAGCAGGTACAGGCTCAGTACAAGGATGGTATCTTGACGGTAACCCTTCCGAAGCGTGAAGAGGTCAAGCCAAAACCCGCGAGATCGATTGAAATCCAATAAGTAAAGGAAAGGGCTCCGCAAGGGGCCTTTTTCTTTTTCAGGCGAAACCGGTATATTTGCAAAAAAGCCGACGATGCATCAGAATCCCACCATTTGTGCCCTATCCACCCCTGCCGGGACCGGTGGGATAGCCGTGATCAGGCTTTCCGGACCGGAGGCCGTATCCATTGCAGAACAGTTGTTCCGGTTTCCCAAAACCGGTAAGCAGTTGGCGGATCAGGCGGGGAATACCCTTCACTTTGGAACCGTCTTTTCAGGTGAGGAACTGGTGGATGAGGTGGTATTGTCGCTCTTCCGTTCTCCCCATTCCTATACGGGTGAGGATGTGGTAGAATTTTCCTGTCACGGATCCCCCTTTATTCAACAAAGATTGTTGCAGCTGATGATTGCCAACGGAGCGCTGCTGGCAGCCCCCGGAGAGTTTACGCAGCGTGCTTTCCTCCATGGGAAGATGGACCTTTCGCAAGCGGAGGCTGTTGCCGACCTGATCGCTTCCGGTAGTGCAGCGGCCCATCGGGTGGCCATGAACCAGATGCGTGGTGGTTTTTCTTCAGAGATCAGTCATTTGCGCGATCAATTGCTCCATTTCATTACCTTGATTGAACTGGAATTGGATTTCAGTGAAGAGGATGTTGAATTTGCCGATCGGAGCGAACTGCGGAAATTGATCCTCCGGATTGAAGAGACCGTTCGGAAACTTGCAGATTCCTTCCGTCTGGGCAATGCATTGAAACATGGGATTCCGGTGGCCATTGTCGGGGAGACCAATGTGGGCAAATCGACCCTTTTAAATGCCCTGTTGCG
>JAJTBP010000086.1 GCA_021286825.1 Marinilabiliales bacterium
CATGTCTTTTTTTTGTCACAAATTGCAAAAAGGAGGCGCCAAGGGAAGCTCCTACCCTAACTACTGCAACTGCCAGTAACATTACATCTACCTCGCTACAATGTGGTGGTGAGTTACAATCCATCGGAAGTGCATCCATCACGGCTCTTGGTGTTTGTTGGAGTACAAACCTTAATCCGACCATTGCTGATCAAAAAACATCCGATGGGATCGTTGCGGGCAGCTTTACCAGTTTCATCTCCGGACTGAATCCCGGAACGACCTATTATATCCGGGCTTATGCCACAAATGAAGTGGGGACAGCTTATGGGAATCAGGTCATTATAAAAACACAGGCCATTCTGCCGGCTCTTACCACGTCGGCACTTACTGCTGTTACATCCAATGCGGCATCAGGTGGTGGTACCATTCAAAATGATGGGGGTGCCTTGGTCACAGCTAGAGGTATTTGTTGGAGCATCAATCAAAACCCTACGGTATCGGATAGCAAAACAAATGATGGTAGCGGAATAGGCAGGTTTATAAGTGCTATTTCCGGTCTTGCGCCAGGCACTACCTATTATGTAAGATCTTATGCCACCAATAGCGTGGGTACTGTATATGGAAATCAGGAAATGATGGTTACCCAAGCGGTCTTGCCTACTTTGGAAACAACTGACCTTTCAATGGTTACTGGCAACAGTGCCATATGTGGAGGCAACATAACACAGGATGGTGGTGGGACCATCACTGCTCGTGGTGTTTGTTGGAGCACCAATCAGAATCCAACATTGGCCGATGCAAAAACGGTGGACGGATCTGGGAAAGGTGCCTTTTATAGTCAGTTGAGTGGAATGAAATTAGGTACTGTATATTATGTGAGAGCTTATGCCACCAATAGTCAGGGTACTGCTTATGGGAACCAATTGAGTTTTCAGACGAAGATAGATGGCTTAATTGGTTCGGTTACGGATATTGATGGCAATGAATACCTTACGGTGTCCATCGGGAGTCAAATTTGGATGGCCGAAAATTTACGGGTTACAAGGTTTAATGATGGCGTACAGATTCCTTTGGTGACCAACAGTTCTACTTGGACCAGTTCAGCCACACCTTCGTATTGTTGGTACAATAACGATGAAATCAATTACAGAAAACCTTATGGAGCCCTATACAATTGGTATACAGTCAACACCGGGAAGTTGTGTCCAACAGGATGGCATGTACCTTCGGATTCACAATGGGCTGTCTTGACCAATTATCTGGGTGATATTAACCTGGTTGGTGGTAAACTGAAAGAGGAAGGTACGGTTCATTGGGGTATTCCCAATACCGGTGCATCCAATGAATTGAAATATTCGGCGGTTGCAGGTGGTTACCGATCCAATAGTTCCGGTAGTTTTTTTAGTCTTACGGTCAGTGGATGTTGGTGGAGTAGCACTGAGAGCAATCTTTTTGCCGCTTATGTACGTGCGATTTTCTACAATTCCAGTGCTGTGACCATTCTCTCTGCTGAAAAGCTTTATGGTGAATCCGTGCGCTGCATCAAAGATTGAGTTGTACAGTCAAAATCTGATTGAAATCCTTCTCACATGTCGTGTCTTCCGAATGCCCTACGGATGGTAGGAATATTGGTAATCCGGTCTGTTAGGGGTTGCATATAAGTGCAAGCCAGATTCAGGCAGCCACCTTTTTCAATCAGGAGGAAAGGGTGCTCAGGTTACCTGCAATCCGCCTTGTTTAATGTCAAACATCTATTGCCTGACCTGACAAATCATGTCCGTGGAGTCATTCAATGGCAGAGCATAGGATCCGAATTTTGGATGGGCGGTAGAAAAGGATTTGTAAAATTCTTCTGTTAACGCAGTGAAAGATAGAAACAAGCACAGTCTCCATCTCCGATTTCATTCAGTCTTTTGGCCTCTTTGGAGAAATTTTTCATCTGTTCCCGGGAGAACATTGAAAAATCCCCCGAGTAGGGGAAATTTCTCAGGTATTTTTCACTGGAGGCAAACTGCACATAGGAGGAATCATAGTCAATCCGATCAATTTTTAATCCTGCTTTGTCAGCCAGCAGCTGAATACTATGCGTGGTATGGAGAAACAGGTGTCGAGGTGCATCCAATGCAAACCAATGAGTCCTGTATTTTCTCCACGCATGAGAATTGGCAACTGGAATCCGGATTAATAGTTTGCCTTTTGGTTTGAGGAGATCTTTGACTTTTCCAAGCACTTTTTCAGGTTGATCCATGTGTTCAAAGGCATGATGGATCATGACAAAGTCGTATTGATCGGACATTTCAAAAACATCCTTTTTCAAAATCTTCATACCCGCACTGTTCTGTAAATCCTTCTCGAGGAATGGATCAATCCCGGTAAGATTTTTGAATCCACTGCGTTGCATCGATTGTATGATTCTGCCGGATCCGCATCCAATATCAAGGATGGCATCATTGAATTCTACCAGTCCAGGTCTCATCCACTGGAATGGATGTGGAAGGAAAAGGGCAACCAAGGCACCAATGGGATCAAATTTCTTCAGGTAATGTCTTAATAGGCTCTTCTTCAACAAGTAGACGAAAGGATTCAGCTTCAGTCCAAATACAGGTTTTTGGAAGGAGTAATAGGCAGATGGATAATATTTGGATAAATCAGCAGGCGTTTCGATGATCTGGAGACAATAGCAGTTGGAACATTCCAGGTATAGGAACTCATCCTTCATGTTTAACAATCTCTCCTTGGCTATGTGCACCCTGTTGTTTTGAGAATTTCCACATATTTTGCAGGCAATTTCCTTTTCCATGATTTTGGTTTGTAATGACTTTCGCAACAAGTCGGGTGATGTAATGAAATGTTGAAAAATGAAGGATGGTTAATTGAAAGGGTAGTTCAGATCGAATTGATCAGTTGAAGAATGTTCTCCGTGCGTCTTTTCAGAGAGAAATTATCATCTACGTGTTGTCGGATTTTTTGCTGATCGGGGAAATTGCTTTTCAGCATCTTTTCAAGGATCAGGTCGGCAATTTGTTTGGGATCGCGTTCTACAACAGCACCCACCTTCCCGATCACTTCCGGCATTCCCCCTTCATTGGTCACGATGGGAAAAACACCAAAGGACATGGCTTCGGCAATGGAGACCCCGAAAGACTCAGAGCGGGAGAGTTGGCAATATATTTTGGCACTGCGGTAGAAGTTGGTCAGTTTTTCAGGGCGCACTTTGCTGTGAAGGTGTACATTGACCGGAAGGTTGCCCAGTTTGTGGGCCAGTTTGGCCTGGTTGATGCCCACAATGTCGAACCGGAAACCGGGAAGCAATCGGGCTGTTTCGATGTAGGTATCAATTCCTTTCAACAAGAAGGTTCGCTCATTTTGGATCAGGGCAACGGTCAGTACCATGTCTTGCTTGGGATAATCGGTTTTACCCCTGCCATCCATGGCCACACAGTTGAAAATTAGCTGTCTGTTGGATTTCGGTGCGATGGACCTGACTTTCCTCTCCACATGTGATGAAACTGGGATGAGTACAGAAGCCATTCGCAATGAACGGATGCCAAACCATCCCCGGAAGGGAGAGCAATAAGCTCCGTATTTTAGTCTACGGTCGCGGCAGACATCGTATCCTCCCACCACGATGATTGCCTTTTTCCCGGTGAGCCTGGCAAAAAGGATGGGAAGGAAGGTATGGTAATCAGCAAACCAGGCAAAGAAGAGGTCGTATTTCCATCCGAAGAAGAGCAGGTAAAAAAATTGCCTTACGAATTGAAGTGAATTCCTGATGACCCCTTTCACTGGTTTGAACTGATATTTGCTCACCTGGTGAGAAGTAGAGAGAATGTGATAGTCGTTCTTTACAAACGATGAGAAATCAGTGAAAAGATATAGAATGGATTTACTCTTAAAAGCATCTTGATTCATGTTCATTCATCCAATGGATTTGGTTAATTCTGCTGTCAGATTTTTTCTTGTATAACAATTGATTCCGCTATTTTGATTTTTCAAATCACCTGTTTTTGAACGATTGTAACACATTTCCATGTAATGTGCCATCTCCTTCACTTCATCGTAGTCAAAGAATTCTCCCGCCTGGGCTTTTCTCAGCATTCCCTCGACGTCGCCTCCCTTCGGACCAATCGCCAGAATCGGCCTACCCGAAGCCAGGTATTCAAAGAACTTTCCTGTTACAATTCCCTTGTTTCCCGGAGCATCCGGAATGGCCAGGAGCAAGAGGGAGGCACCAGCCATTTGACTGATGGCATCTCTGTGTGGCAGATAGCCAACCACTTCCACAAGATGTTCCAGATCCAGATCCTTGAATTGCATGCCCACCTCGTTGGGAACGGATCCCACGAAACGGATGCATACATCCTCCTTCATGGCAGCAGGAAGTAAGGATACCGCCTCTATAAATCCCTGAATACGGTAGGAGAGCGAAATGGTTCCGGTATAGGTGATGGTGAATTTGGGGTTGCTTAGGACCGGTAATTCCAGAAAGTCACGTTCATCGTAACCATTGGGAATTACTTTGCATCGATCCTTCAATATGGGATACTTATCGACCAGTAATTCGGCCAGATGATCACTGACAGTAATGAGGAAATCGGCAGAGGTAAGAACCTTTTTTTCCAGGGAAAGGTCATAAAGCCGAGCCGGAAGTGTGTGCAACAGTTCTTTGTAGTAATAAATATCCGTCCAGGGATCCCGGAAATCAACCATCCACCGGATCTTTCTGATTTGTTTCAACCGAAGACCGATCAAATGGCTCGAATGCGGGGGACCTGAAGTGATCACGGTATCGATTTGCAATGAATCGATCAATTCCAGGGCTTTTGGCAGTGCATATTTGCTCCATCCCTTGCGGGGATCGGGAAGGAAGAGATTGCCCCTTAAAAAGCGCGAAAATCGATCGAACATGGTAATTTTTTTCCTGTTGGAGAATCCCCCGTAGGGAATTTCGTTTTTTCCCGACAGTTTCCGGTAGAATCCATAGGGTTCGGAAGTCGGGGTTTTGTAGACAGAGAGGTTGGAATCAATTTCGGAAAGTAAGGATGGGTCTTTCTGCGCATAGGAAGCCGCCTTTTCATCCACGGTGAGCACAAAAGGTTCCACGCCAAATTCGGGAAGGTATTGGGTGAATTTGAGCCATCGCTGCACACCGGCTCCTCCGCTAGGTGGCCAGTAGTAAGTGATTATGAGGACTTTTTTCATTCGGTTGGCAGATCGGCTTGCGCTTTGAAAATATTTTTTGTCGGAAGGGTGGCAATAAAATCCTTCAGGTAGAAGGGTTCATAATAGGCCAAATCAGCAAATTGCCTGTTTTGGAATGCACGTAAGGAAGGACCGGCCAGATAGGCAGCTGAAGCGGTGATCTTTTCAAGGAAAATTGCATTGGGGTGCCGCAGGATCTGACGGCACTTATCTGCGCCATTACCAAAGAAGTAGATGGGATGTGTGGCCAATAAATCGGCGTAGGCAGTGTGATCGATGATTTCGGCACTGATGTCACGGATGATCTCTCCCTGATGATCGTAAACAGCGGCATAGACCTCCATTCGACGGGCATCCAGCATTGGGCAAAAAAGCATATCGTCGGTTAGCAATCCCTTTTCTGATTGCAATTGTATGACATGGTGTGCCAATGTCACAGTGGAGGAAAGGGTGATCAGCGGCAGGGAGGCACCATAGCAGATTCCTTTGGCAGTAGAGACCCCAATCCGAAGACCGGTATAGGAACCGGGACCTCCCGAAACGGCTACGGCAGCCAAATCGCGAAAGGTCAGGTCTGCCTCTTTTAATACCTCTTCCACAAAGAGAGTCAGCAACTGGGCATGATTTCTTCCGCTCTTGTCTTCCCTAATGGATTGGACAAGACCGTCTGCCGAGAGTGCAACAGAGCAGACCTCCGTGGAAGTTTCGATGCACAAAATAACCGCCATGATCGTTAAAAATTTTTGCAAATATCTTAAATATTAGGGAATTTGTATTTTTTTTGAAAAATATTCATTCCACGAAATCATTTTTGGATTTACTTTGTTATTTGATAGTCGGGACTTTTTTGTTGAACAAAAAGTTTATCATCAAAAGGTCCGGAATGGTTCTGATACCGATCATTCTTTCATACTGCGATGGTTAAAGCTGTAATTATTGATGACGATACCTATTCTAGAATGGTGTTGAGGGAGATCCTCAAAAAAGCCATCGAAGGAGTTGAGATCTTGGGTGAAGCCGGTTCGGTTGCCGAGGGTACCAACCTGATTGAGCGAGTCAATCCGGATCTGGTATTTTTGGATATCAGCATGCCGGATGGCACCGGATTTGATGTACTGGACAGGGTAAAGAACATTGAATTCAGAATTATCTTTATTACGGCTTACAGTGAATATGCGATCAAAGCCTTCAAGTATTCTGCCTTTGACTACATTGTCAAACCCATCCGGATTGAAGAAATTTCCAAGTCGATTGCCCGTATTCCCCGAAACAAAAAGATTGATAACAAGGTTGCAGTCAGTGCCTTAAAAGCCAATCTCATGTCATCAGGCGGGGAATCCAATCCCAAAACCATTGCCCTACCCGATCAAAATGGGTTTGCGATCATTGAAGTCGATAACATTGTCCGTTGTGAAGGGCTTCGGAATTATACCCGTATCCTATTCAGCGACAACTCAGAGAAGGTGTCCAGCAGAACCCTGCTGGAGTTTGAGAAATTGCTTACCCCGCTTGGTTTTGTCCGCATACACAGGAGTCATCTGGTCAACCTGGTCAATGTGATCCGGTATATCAAAGCGATGGGCGGAATGGTGGAACTCCGTACGGGTGAGCAATTGAAGGTATCACCCAAATACAAGGATGATCTCCTCAACAAACTCCTATCCAACAAATTGGGTTGACTACAACCACTTCAGCAACCTGAAATCCTGCCTATTCGGAAGATCGGCGTGCTTCGGATAAATACGAAGTCCGTAATTGTAAATCCCCGGTTTCTTGAGTGTCAATGCCAGAGAATAATGGGCCAGTCCGTCGGTCGACTCAACTTTGGAGAAGTCATGTCGTTTGACAAAGACAGGTTGATCCTTTCCGGTGGCGATGATGAGTTCCACACCGATTTCATCGGGTGAAAGACCCTTCAGATCTAGCGTAACATTTGCCGGATATGGATTTCCGATTTCATACGTGTTGGTGATGCCATCAGAAATCTGGATATTTTTCACCTCAATGGAACTCCAGATGTTCAGGATCTTGGCTTTCCAGGCAGCGAGTTCCCTTGCCTTGCTGAAATTATCGGCCTTCAGGGCATTGGTTCTGCTGGATTGCGGCAGGTAATACCGGGTAAAGTAGTCTTTCAGCATGCGCTTGGTCGTAAATTGCGGTACGACTTCTGCAAAGGTATTTTTGATAAAGTCGACCCAAAGGACCGGGATGTTCTTGTCGTTACGATAATAGTAAGCCGGAATCACCTCATTTTCCAGTATACCATAGATGGCTTCCGAATCGAGTTCATCCTGCAGTTCCGGGTTGTCGAACGAATTTTCCAGCGGGAGGCACCATCCGGCATCCTGCTTGTAACCTTCGACCCACCATCCGTCCAATACTGAAAAATGGAGCGTTCCGTTCATGACCCCTTTTTCACCTGAGGTACCGGATGCTTCAAGCGGACGGGTTGGCGTATTCATCCAGACATCACATCCTTGAACCAACATTTTGGCGATGTTCATGTCATAATTTTGGATGAAAAGGATACGACCCACGAATTCGGGTCTCTTGGAAATATCGATGATGTATTTGATCAGATCCTGCCCTGCTTTATCGGCCGGGTGAGCTTTTCCGGCAAACAAGAACTGTACCGGTCTGTCAGGATTGTTGACGATCTTTGCCAGCCTGTCGAGGTCCCTAAAGAGCAGATGAGCCCTTTTGTAGGTTGCAAAACGTCTGGCGAAGCCGATGGTAAGGGCTCTGGGATTCAGTTTGGAAATGGCTTCTGAGATGTACTTGGGATTTTCATTTCTGAGAATGTGCACATCAGCAAAACGTTGCTTTATATATTCGATCAGTCTTTCACGAAGGCGGGTTTTGGTTTCCCAGATCAGTTTATCAGAGACCTTGTAGATGTTTCTCCAGGCCCGGAGTTCCTCTCCCTCTTCGTATTCATGAATGTCGTCTGCAATCTCCTCTTCCGGAAGGATCTGGTCATGTACCACTTTCCAATCCGGAGCGGCCCAGGTGGGATAGTGAACGCCGTTTGTGACGTAACCAATGTTGTCGAGTTCATCTGGCAGAAAGCCTTTGTACAGATCGCCAAGCAATTGTTTGCTGACTTCTCCGTGCAGTTTGCTTACCCCATTGATTTCCTGAGAAAGGTTTGCTGCGAGGAAGCTCATGTTGAAGCGACCATCCAGGTTGTCGGCTTTCCCCAAAAGCATCAATTCATTGATGGTGATGCCCAGATCGGTAGCCACTGGGTTCATGTAGATCTTGAAAAGATCATCGGGGAAGCTGTCATGACCGGCCGGCACGGGTGTATGGGTCGTAAAGAGTGTTGAGGATCTGACAATCTCCTTGGCTTCAGAGTAGTTGAGATTGTTCTGACGTTGAATGTTGATGATCCTTTCAAGCCCAATGAATGCTGCATGGCCCTCGTTGCAGTGGAATATATCGGATTCAATACCCAATTTTGCAAGGGCTTTGATGCCACCCAATCCGAGTACCATCTCCTGTTTGAGGCGGTTTTCATTGTCCCCACCGTAAAGATGGTGGGTAATGAAACGATCGGCATCCGAATTGTTTTCATAGTCTGTGTCGAGCAAGTAGAGCTTGACATTTCCTACGTTGACATACCATACCCGAACATAAACGATTCTTCCCGGCATTTCGATCTCCAGGGTGATCCACTCCCCTTTCTCATCGCTGGCTGGATGGGAATCTTGGAGAAATGCTCCGGTTCGTAATTGGCCAATTGTTCACCGTTCGCGGAGATGACCTGTTTGAAGTAGCCATACCGGTAAAGCAGACCGATGGCAGCCATATTTACTTTGGAATCACTGGCTTCTTTGAGGTAATCACCGGCAAGTACTCCGAGACCTCCGGAATAGATCTTCAGACTGGAGTGCAGTCCGAATTCCATGCTAAAATAGGCGATCTTTGGACCCGCCAGCTTTTCTCTTTCCTTGAGGTATTTCTGGAACTGATTTTCGACGGATTTCATCCTCAGAATGAAGGAATCATCCGTTTTTAATTCCATAAACCGGTCGTGGCTGGTCTGCTCCAGCAACAGAATGGGATTGTGGTTGCATTGTTCCCATATTTCCGGATCAATCTCATTGAACAGGGCCCTTGCGTCGACACTCCATACCCACCAGAGATTTCTGGAGATGGTTCTGAGGGGTCCCAATTCAGCGGGCAATGCCGATTCTACAATGATCTTTTTCCAGGTAGGATTGCTGTTTTCCGGCTGTCTTAAATTCTTGAAATATGTCTCTTCCATCGTTGCTTCGTTACTTGACAAATTCCTCAATGATAAAGCATTGAGAAACGGCAAAAATACCACTTATTTGCTAATCAGCCTTCAGCGGTGAAGCGGTTATTGGATTAATAACATTTTCTTTACAATCCGAGGGAGGCTATTGCTTGCTTTTCCCCGGGGAAGAAGACTTTTTAACCGTCTCTTTTGCAGTTACTTTCGTGGTCTTTTTACCTGATGAAACGGAAGCGGAAACCGGACTTTTCAGCTTCTTCAATTCTTTTTCGGCATCAGCCAGTTTTTTGTTTTGATCCTCAATGGTTTGCCTAAGACGAACCAATTCTGCATGGGTTTCATCAACCGGAACGCATTTGTTTAGTCTTAAAGCAAAGTCACTCAGGATATTCATGTAGTTGATGAAGGCTTCATACGGATTTCCATACGGGTTGAAGAGTTTGTGAATCTCACCGTCCGAGAAGAGCTTGGTGCACATGTAGTACAGATGGTCGTTCGACTGCAGGTAAAGCCAATCTTTGCGGATGATTGGGTCGTTGCATTGTTTCACCCGGTCTTTCAAGGCATACAGGTGGTTGAATGCCTCTTTCTGCAACTCATTGCCAAGCCATGCGGAGAGATCCCGTTCTTCGTCGGCCCAGGAGATGGGGTGAAGTACATGTACGGCTGAGACTGGCTGCAGAGTTCTGGAAGCCTCGGAAGGGGTAGTAAAAGAGAGTTCTTTCGTCTTTAAAATGGCTTCCGGCAAGTTTTCAAGAAAATCAAATATTCCGGATGCTTTCTTTTGAATCTCTCCAAAGGTCTCATAATTGATGAAGACGTTGACAATCTCCTCATTTTTGGGAAGATCAGTGATCCATTGCGCCATTTTGCCCGGCGTCAATGGATATTCATTCCAGGTATGGTTGGAGAATCTGAAGGAAAGGTCATCACTCAGCCGGTAATTTCGCATCAACACTTTCTGACGGGGGTTGAGGGCATTGCAATAGAGGTAATTCGGACTCTTCCAGCCCAGAATGTGTTTGGCACCTTCCGTCAAGACGGTATCGAAACCCATGCGATAGATCAGGTCCCCCAACTCGTCGGAGTAGATGAGTTCTGAGTTTCTGAAGACTTTGGGTTTTTGTCCGAACAGGGTCTCGATTTTCTCATCATGCATGCGTACCTGGTAGGCAAACAGCTCCTCATCAACCATGGAAACCAAAGAGTTGGCATAGGTCCCGGAGAGGAATTCGACACATCCGGTCTTGGCCAGCTCCCGGAAGGAATCGATGACCTCCGGGGCATAAAGTGCAAACTGGTCCAGGGCGACTCCCGAAATGGAGAAGGAGACCTTGAATTTGCCTTTCTGTTTTTTTATTTGTTTCAACAAAACGTTGTTGGCAGGCAGATAGCTGTCGTCGACTATTTTTCGCAGGATGGTCTCATTGGCATAATCATCGTAATAGTAGGAATCATTGCCGATATCGAAGAACCTGTATTTGCGATACCGAAATGGTTGATGAATCTGAAAATTTAAGCAGATTGTCTTCATGGTATGGTCGATTATCGATGCGTATTATCGGATTGCTTTAAGATAGACTTCCCTTACATGGGCAGCCGATTGTTTCCACTGCAGGTTGTTAACCTCTGTTTTGCCATGAATCTTGAACATGGTGGAGAGTGCAGGATACTTGATGATGCCGTAGATGGCATCGGCCATTGCGTTGATGTCCCAGAAGTCGACCTTGATGGCATGCGTAAGGATTTCCGCTACCCCCGACTGTTTTGAGATGATCACGGGAACATCGGTCATCATTGCTTCCAGCGGGGAGATGCCGAAGGGTTCAGAAACGGAGGGCATCACGTATACATCGCTCATTCTGAACATATCAAAGACATCGTCTCCGCGCAGGAAGCCGGTATAGTGAAACCGGTCAGAAATTCCAAGACGGGCGGTGCGGCGAATCATTTTTTCCATCATATCCCCGCTTCCGGCCATCACAAACCGAACGTTGTCTGTACGTTTCAATACCTGATAGGCGGCTTCAATGAAGTATTCCGGACCCTTCTGCATGGTGATGCGGCCCAGGAAGGTGACGATCTTGTCTTCGATGCCTCTTTTAATTTTTTCCGCTGCTTTGTTTTCAACGGGTTCCACGGCATTGTAGACGGTCGTTATTTTTCCCGGATCCTGCCCATATTTTTCGATCACGATGTTTCGGGTCAGGTTACTGACGGTAATGATCTGATCAGCAACATCCATTCCTTCCCGTTCGAGGGCATAAACCTTGGGATTGACGCTTCCACCGCTTCTGTCGAAATCGGTCGCATGCACATGAATGACCAAGGGTTTGCCGCTGACTCTTTTCGCAGCGATCCCGGCAGGATAGGCCAGCCAGTCATGGGCATGGATGACATCAAAATCATATTCCTGTCCGATGTATTCTGCAACGATGGCATAATTGGCAATTTCCTCCAACAGGTTCGCACCATATTTCCCGGAGAAGGGAATTTTTCCCTGCGAGTCGGTCTGAACAAATCGTGTCGATGAGGAGAGTCGTTCCTGCGTGAGCTGCCAAAACTCTTCCGGACTTGCATAGGGTACCAGATTGGAGCGGACTTCAGCCACCTCCAAGGTACTGTCCGAATGAAACAGATTGACGTGTTTCCGGGTTATGGTGATCTCATTGGCTCCGATGATTTTTTTTACGGCAGTATCGTCTTCATCACCGTAGGCTTTGGGCACTACAAACAGAACCTCCAGGTCCTCGAATTCTGCCAATCCTTTTGTGAGGCCGA
>JAJTBP010000087.1 GCA_021286825.1 Marinilabiliales bacterium
TTGGTTTCTGAGCATGCTCGGTGGTCGCGGTGGCGGTGGCGGCGGTTCCTGGAATGACTTCTCCGGTGGCGGAGGGTCCTCGGGGGGTGACTTCGGGGGATTCGGTGGCGGCAGCTTCGGCGGCGGCGGAGCCGGCGGGGAATGGTAAAAAAAAGGCCGGTCTGTTTTCACACGGACCGGCCTTTTTTTGATGGGCCAACTATTTTAGTTTTCTTCGTTTTGTTGTGAGGAGATATCCTTGTCTACCAGGATTCTGCCGCAATATTCACAAACGATGATTTTTTTGCGGGAAGCGATGTCGAGCTGCCGCTGTGGCGGGATCTTGTTGAAACAACCTCCGCAGGCATCACGCTGAACCGTCACGACAGAGAGGCCATTCCTTGCATTCTTCCTGATTTTGTTGAATGCGGTAAGCAGCCTTTCCTCGATCATGGCCGAGATCTTCGTTGTCTTTGCCTTCAGTTGTTCCTCTTCAAGCGCCGTTTCCGCGGTGATCTCCTCCAACTCCTTTTTCTTCCGGATCAGGTCGTCTTCCCGCTCCTTCAGCAACAAGTTGGAAGCATCCAACAGCTCACCCTTGACCTTGGCGTCGTTGGTGTATTCACGGATACGCTTCTCTGCCAGTTCAATCTCCAGCGTCTGGAATTCCATTTCTTTGGAGATGGCATCGAATTCACGGTTGTTGCGGACATTGTCCTGCTGTTCCTTGTAGCGATCAATCTTATTCTTTGCGTCTTTGATTTCCAGCTTCTTGTTGGCAACAGCGGCATTGAGGTTTTTGATCTCATCCTGCAGATTCGAGAGACGGGTTTTTAAACCAACAATCTCATCTTCCAGGTCTTGAACCTCGAGCGGCAACTCCCCGCGAAGGGTGTTGATTTTGTCGATTTCGGAAACCACAGTCTGCAGTTCATAGAGCATTTTCAGCTTGTCCTGAACTGAAACCTCTTTACCTTCGGTTGTTTTATTAATTTCTAATGACATATCCGGATAATTATATGTTATACTTCAGCTTCAAAGGTAAAAAACCGGGTTGGTCTTTACTTCCGATAAACGGACTGCAAATGTAGGGAATTTTTTTAAAACTATCTCTCTTAAAACCTCTTTCGTAAATTGTTCGCTCTCATAATGTCCGATATCGGCCACTACGATCTTGCCGTCTGCCTCAAAATAATCGTGATACTTGAAATCAGCCGAGAGAAAGAGTGTGGCTCCCTCCCGAATGGCCCTGCCCAGGAGAAAACTTCCCGAACCGCCACAGACGGCTACTTTGGTGAACGGCTGGCCGGATAGCCGGGTGTGCTTCAGGAAAGGAATGTCAAAAATTTCCTTCAACCGGTTCAGAAACAGGTTCTCTTCAACCGGAGCCGGCAATTCCCCGATCATGCCCGCTCCTAAATGGGGATGGACATTCTCCAGCGCAATAAAGTCGTAAGCCACCTCTTCATAGGGATGCGCCTCCAAAAGGGCCCGGGTAACGCCTCCTTGCAGAGGTCTCGGGACAATCACCTCCAGTCTTACCTCTGCCTCCTGGTGCAGTATTCCAGGCTTTCCAACGTATGGATCACTCGCTTCGTCTCCCCGAAAGGTGCCAAAGCCTGATGCATTGAAGCTGCACTGGTCATAATGGCCAATGACTCCTGCACCGGCAGCAAAGAGCGCATTCCTGACCTGGTCTGCATTCGCCTCGGGAACAAAAGTGACCAGTTTGGAAAGTTGGTTACCCATGGGTGCGAGAATCCGGCAATGCTGCAGTTGCAGTTTCTCACAGATCCTCCCGTTTACCCCGTTCGGAACATTGTCCAGATTGGTGTGCACGGCATAAATGGCAAGGTCGTTTTTGATGGCAGCCAGCACCGTTCTTTCCACTTCATTGCTGCCTGTCAGTCTTTTGATTCCCTTGAAAATCAGTGGGTGATGGGAAATGATCAATTCACAGTGATGGGCCAAAGCTTCGGCAATGACTGCTTCGGTCACATCCAACGTGACCAGTGCGGCGGTAATTTCCTTCCGGGGATCGCCTGTCAGCAATCCCGCATTGTCATACGACTCCTGCAAAGAAAGCGGAGCAACGGATTCTATTTGCCGGATAATTTCCTGAAGAAGCATCGATGGGTGGGTTGACTGGGGAAGTTAAAGTATCTCCTTGATCTCAATCAGATATTGCCGGATTTCCTGCAGTTTCTGAACAATCTCGTAATTGTGCTCTACCTCTTCCTTGTTTTCCTTGATCTTGGCCTTGGCCCCCTTCAAGGTCATGCCCCGCTCCTTGACCAAATGATTGATGAGGGCAAGATGGTCGATGTCTTCCTGTGTGTAGTAGCGGTTCCCCTTCTTGTTTTTGTGGGGTTTTATGGAATCAAACTCCTTTTCCCAAAATCGGAGCGCCGATGGGGCAAGGTTAAACTTTTCAGCAACCTCACTGATGGAGTAATAGAGTTTTTCTGATTTTGGTTCCTTGAATCCCACGTCTGAAGGTATTAGGGTTAGTCAAATGCCTGACCGGTATTGGAAGAGATACTGATCATCTTTTCATATTCCATCGGATTAAGATCCTGGAAGTAATAATTCTGCGGATTTACCTTTTGACCGTTCTTCATCACTTCGTAATGCAGGTGGGGTGCCGTGGAAGCACCTGAATTGCCTACAAAACCAATCACATCGCCTCTTTTGATGGTTTGTCCCACCTGAACTTTGGTTCTGGAAAGGTGTCCGTAAAGCGTCTCGTAGCCATATCCATGGTCGATGACGATGATGTTTCCATAGCCGGCATTACGACCTACCTCCTTCACGATCCCATTGCCCGTGGCAAATATTTCCGTTCCGACAGGTGCGGTAAAGTCCATGCCATAGTGGAACCTGGGTATCCGGTAGATGGGATGCATGCGCATGCCCCATCCCGAGGCCGTACGTTTCAAATCCTTGTTGGAGATGGGCTGAATGGAAGGGATGCTGGCCAGCATGCGTTCCTTGCCCAAAGCCATTTTGATCACCTCATCATAGGATTTGGACTGAACATAGACCTGTTTCGACAAAACATCCAGCTTCTTGGCAACGGATACGATCAATTCTCCGTTGTCCATGCTCTCCAGCTTGGTGTAACGGTTGGCCCCTCCAAATCCAGACATACGCACCGAAGCAGGGATCGGATTGGCCTCGAAGATCACCCGGTAGATGTTGTCATCACGCATCTGGATGTCTTCCAGTGCTTTGGATATCTTCTCTATGTCCTTGTTCATCAGGTTGTACTGAGAAAGCAATTGTTCGTTTTCCCGCTTGAGCCTTTTGGTTACCGGTGTTTCAAAAAATTGCAGAAAGAGAAAAAAGAACAAAATACCGGATGCAATCCCTGTGGACAGGTAGCCAAGTACTTTTTTGATCAGGGACCGAACATTGCGTTCGATCTTGTCAAAACTTAGCGTATCCGGATTGAATCTGTAGTTCGTGATGCCCATTCTAAAATGATTTATTTTGAACAGAGGTAGGTCAAAATTAATGAAATAATCTAATTTTGCAACGATTTTGCGGCATATCGCCTTCCCGTCAGGGAGCAAAAATAGCTTATTTACGGCCATTTCGGACGCTTATTCCAGATTTGACCGGACCATTTAATGGTTTTTAACAATATTTCGACTTATGAATTCGAAGCAGATTCGCGAAGCATTTTTGGATTTTTTTGCATCCAAATCCCATCAGATCGTCCCCTCGGCACCCATGGTGGTCAAAAACGATCCCACCTTGATGTTTACCAACGCCGGAATGAATCAGTTCAAGGAGATTTTCCTTGGCAACGCACCGGTGAAAAGTCCGAGAATCGCCGATACCCAGAAGTGCCTTCGCGTCTCAGGCAAACACAACGACCTGGAAGAGGTGGGTCACGACACCTATCATCATACCATGTTCGAAATGCTGGGAAACTGGTCTTTTGGCGATTATTTCAAACAGGAAGCCATCGATTGGGCCTGGGAACTGCTCGTCGGAAGATTCAATATCCCGGTCGACAGACTCTATGCTACCGTTTTCGAAGGAGATGAAAAGGATGGGGTACCCGAAGACTCCGAAGCCCTCGGATTCTGGAAAAAATACCTGCCCGATGACCACATACTGTTTGGCAACAAGAAGGATAACTTTTGGGAAATGGGTGACACAGGGCCCTGCGGACCCTGTTCCGAAATTCATGTGGACATCCGCAACGATGAGGACCGTCTCCTCATCCCGGGAAGAGAAATGGTCAACCAAAGTCATCCCCAGGTAATCGAAATCTGGAACCTGGTCTTTATCCAGTTTAACCGGAAAGCCAACGGCCAGTTGGAGGAGTTGCCTGCCAAACATGTCGATACCGGGATGGGTTTCGAAAGGTTGTGCATGGTGTTGCAAAAGAAGCAATCCAACTACGATACAGATGTCTTTCAACCCATGATCGGCGAGATTGGCCTGCTCGCAGGAAAGAGATATGGCGAAAACGAAAAGAGCGACATCGCCATGCGTGTAATTGCCGATCACATTCGGGCCATCGCTTTCGCCATCACGGATGGCCAGCTGCCTTCCAACAACAAGGCCGGCTATGTGATTCGCCGCATTCTCCGTCGCGCTGTGCGCTATGGGTACACCTTCCTCGGTTTCAAAAAACCCTTCCTGCATCAGTTGATTCCCGTGCTTGCGGCTCAGATGGGAGAAGCCTTCCCGGAGCTGAACAAGCAGCAGGATTTGGTGGTTAAAGTGATACGGGAAGAGGAAGAGTCTTTCCTCCGTACATTGGAGACCGGGATACGAATGCTGGAAAACCTGATGAAAGAGGCTGCCAAAAAGAGTGTTTCGACCATCAGCGGTAAAGTTGCCTTTGAATTGTATGATACATACGGATTCCCCTTGGATCTGACAGCCTTGATTCTCAAAGAGGAAAACTTCGAGGTAAACCGGGAGGAATTTGAGCTGGCCATGGAAGAGCAGAAAAACAGATCCAGAAATGCAACACAACTGGAAACAGGCGACTGGATGGAAATCCGTCCCCTGACCGAAAGCCACTTCCTGGGATATGATGCGGCAGCAGCCGAAATGAAGATCGCCCGTTACCGGAAAGTCAAAGACAAGAAGGGTGAATATTTCCAGTTGGTATTCGACCAGACTCCATTTTATGCAGAGTCCGGTGGTCAGATCGGAGATACAGGATCCATCGAAGCGGAGGGTTCCTCCTATGCCATCTTTGACACGGTCAAGGAAAATGGTCTCTCCGTTCACCTGACACGGAAGTTGCCTGCCGATCCCTCTTCATTGTTTGTAGGCAAGGTTGATGAAACCAAACGCCGCCAAACGGCCTCCAACCATACGGCTACCCATCTTTTGGATCATGCCCTGCGCGAGATCCTGGGTAACCACATCGAGCAAAAGGGATCACTGGTTACGCCAGATGCCTTGCGCTTTGACTTTTCCCATTTTCAAAAACTCTCGGACGAAGAACTGGAGCAGGTAGAGAAAAGGGTCAATGAACTGATCCGCGAAAATGCCCAAAGAGACGAACGCCGTGAGATTCCCATGGCGGAAGCGGAAAAAATGGGAGCCATTGCACTCTTCGGTGAGAAGTACGGGGAGAAAGTTCGTGTGATCAAATTCGGTGACTCGATTGAGCTTTGCGGGGGAATCCATGCAGGTGCAACAGGTGAACTGGGTCAGTTCGTCATCCTGTCTGAAGGATCCATCTCCGCCGGTGTTCGACGCATGGAAGCCATCACGGGTGTTGCCGCCGAGGAATACCTGAGGAAACGCAACAAAGGCATGAAGGAGCTTGTTCAGATTCTGGGCAATCCGGCCGATTTAAAACTCGCTGTAAACCAGCTGCTCCAAAAGGTTGCCCATCTGAACAACGTGGTGGAAGGATACAAAAAGGAGGAAGCAGCCCTGATCAAAAAGGGTTTGCACGCTGAAATAGAAACGATCGGTGACATCCGTTTCCTGGCCAAAAGACTGAATGTGGACGATGCCGGTACCATCAAAGACATCGCTTTCCAACTCAAGGGTGAGGTGGATAACCTGCTGCTGGTGCTGGCCGCTGAAATTGAGGGCAAAGCATCGGTTCATGTGATGATCTCCGATAACCTGGTCAAGGATAAAGGTTTGCATGCCGGAAATATCATTCGTGAACTTGCCAAACTCGTGGATGGCGGGGGTGGTGGACAGCCATTCTATGCCAGTGCCGGTGGTAAAAACCCTGCCGGAATCGATGCCTTGCTGAGCAAGGCAAGGGAATGGGCAAAATAGCTTCCGGTCGCCTCCTTTTGTGTTGTACTACTGACTATTAACAATTTATGGAACACAATCAAAAGGAACTTCCCGTAAGGAGACTTTCGTTGGACCAGTTCAGGGGTTTTGCCATCTTTGGCATGATCCTGGTGAACTATCTGAATCATTTTCGCGTGATTCCGGAAACTTTCAAACATCCCCGGTACGGGATGACTTTTGCCAATACCATTGCCCCCTATTTCCTAATCGCCGTGGGCATGGGCATGCGGATCTCCTTTGTGCGGATGAAGGAGCGAAGCGGATACCGTCAAGCCGTTCTTCACTCGGTCAAACGTTACCTGATCCTGATATTGATCGGTATGGTCATGTACGGCCCCAATTTCACTGTCGACATCTGGGATGCCTTTGTGGACATCGGTTTTGCAGGATTGCTTACCATTCCGTTTATCCTGGCCTCCAAAACTGTCCGGACCCTCGCGGCCTTGCTCTTTTTGCTTCTGTATCAGTTGCTCTTCATCTACTCGGGATATGGCGAGTGGACCATGGCTCACAGCATCGACGGAGGTCCGCTGGGTCCCCTGAGCTGGGTCTCCATCCTCCTCTTTGGAACGGTTTTATATGACTATCTCGTTGAAGATGAGTCTGGAAAATTCGTTTGGAAGACCCTTCTGTACGGTTCCCTGCTGATGCTTGCAGGTCTCCTCCTCTCTCTTCTGGAACCCCGTGAATGGTGGCAAATTTCGCAACGTAGCATGACGGTGGCCTATCCTTTGCTCTCCTCAGGGATTGGCTTTGTAACCTACCTTCTTTTTTGGTGGATCAATGACCGGAAAAAATGGGAGATTCCCCACCTAACCCTCTTGGGCATGAATCCGCTGCTGATCTATATGGTTCAGAATGTGCTGATCGAAATGCATGGAGAATTTCTGCCCGCAACCGCGCCGCTCTGGCAAGCGCTGTCCGGATACCTGATCCTGTATGCCGTCTGTTTCGCGGTGGCACGTTACCTCTGGAAAAACAAAATCCTCATCAAATTGTAGGGTCAGATTTGTGGAAAAATCCACCTGTTGATTCGAATGATTTAGCGTACTGGCTTCAATTCCATCCTTTTTTCGTTTTGTGAGAGATTGAGGGTGGAGAATGGTTCCCTGTTCCATTGGAAAGGTCTATTTTTGCAGGAAGTTATACCTTCAACCTTTGAACCATGGTCGTTACGAGAACGTTTGATCTGCTGGAGCATTGTCTTTTACATTGCAATCGCGAAGATGCAGTTGCTGGAAAACAGGGAAATCAATGGATCAAATACAGTACGGAAGAATTCGCCAGGCGCGTTGAATTGCTGGCCCTGGGATTTTTATCCATGGGACTCAAACGAGGCGACAGGGTATCAACCGTGAGCGGTAACCGGCCCGAATGGAGCTTTGTGGATATGGCGCTGGCCATGGTGGGTGCCGTTCATGTTCCCGTTTACCCGACCATCAGTGAAGATGAGTACAGCTACATCTTCCAGCATGCAGAAATCCGTTACCTTTTTGTTTCAGACGAGAAATTGTATCGGAAACTCATACCCGTAGTGGGAGAGCTGCAGGGTTTTGAAAAAGTCTTCACCTTCAATGAAGTGGAGGGCGCCGAACCTTTTGCAAGCCTTCTGGCCCTTGGCGAGGAAAAGGAGCATGAATTCAAGGACCAACTGATTGGCATTCGTGACTCCATACATCCCGACGATATGGTGACCATGATTTATACCAGCGGTACCACGGGCGTCCCCAAAGGTGTGATGCTCTCACACAACAACATTGTTTCCAACATGGAGGCCTGTTCCCACCACTTTGATCTGGGTCTGGGCCATCGGTCGGTCTCCTTCCTCCCCTTGTGCCACATCTTTGAACGTACGGTGAACTATATTTTTATTTATCGGGGGATCGGTATCTATTACGTGGAATCACTGAGCCAAATTGTCCAATCCATCAAAGAGGTAAAACCGCACATCCTGACCGCCGTTCCAAGATTGCTGGAAAGTGTTTACGATGGCATCATGGCCAAAGGAAAATTGTTGTCAGGCATCAAATTCAAACTTTTCTTCTGGGCAGTGGAGTTGGGAAAGGATTTCGATTTCAACCAGCCAGTCTCTCCCATTCGCAGACTGAAACTTAGGATTGCCGACAAGCTGATCTACTCCAAATGGAGAGAAGGACTGGGAGGAAACATTCAACTCATGGTCTCCGGAGGTGCACTTTTGCAGTCAAGGATTGCCAGGGTTTTCAGTTGTGCCGGTCTTAAGGTGGTGGAGGGTTACGGACTGACCGAAACGTCACCTGTCATCGCCGTTAGCAATGTGGTGACGGGTGAGATCAAGATCGGGACCAACGGACCCATCATCAAGGGTGTGACGGTCAAAATTGCCGAAGACGGCGAGATCCTTGTCAAAGGTCCCAACCTGATGCTCGGATATTACAAGGAGCCAGGACTGACAGCGGATGTGATCGATTCGGACGGATGGTTCCATACAGGCGATGTGGGCATGCTGGACGAAGGCAAATACCTCAAAATTACCGATAGGAAAAAGGAAATTTTTAAGCTTTCGGGTGGGAAGTATATTGCTCCTCAATTGATCGAGAACAAACTGAAAGAGTCAGTACTCATCGAACAGGCTTGCGTCATTGGCAGTCAGGAGAAATTTGCCAGTGCCCTGATATCTCCCAATTTTGTCTACCTGCACGAATGCTGCCCGGAACACAAAATCTTGTTTAAGGACAATGTCGAATTGATCAACCATCCCGAGGTTTTGGCCATGTATCAGGCAGAGGTCAAAGAGGTCAACAAGACCCTGGGACAACACGAAGAAATCAAACGATTCCGACTGGTAGCCGATACCTGGTCGGCTCAAACCGGTGAACTATCCCAGACATTGAAACTGAAACGAAAAGTGATTGAACAAAAATATGGCGAAATAATTGAAGAGATTTTTGCCTCATCCAGGGAGGATTAACAGCGAAATGATCTATTTTTGCCCCGGACGCTGATGTTTTAACTTTTCGAATATTAAGGTTAATCCTTCTATGGAGAGAATTTTGGTTACGGGGGCTACAGGAAATGTCGGACTATCTACCGTAAAATTTTTACTTGACCGGGAAATGCCGGATGTTGAGGTGGTTGCGGCAGTCCGCGATCTGAAACAGGCCGGCTCCAACCCATTGCTTGCAAACGCCCGGCTGGTGAATTTCGAATTTGATGAGCCGGACACCTATGCCGCAGCCTTGCAAGGGGTGACGAAATTGCTTTTGATCCGGCCAAACCAGGTGTCGGATGTATCCAAACACATCTTCCCTTTTCTGGATCAGGTTGAGAAGTCGGGCATCCGTCACATCGTCTTTGTATCGATCATCGGGGCCGAACGTAGCAAGGTTTTTGCCAACCACCGCATTGAGGCTCACCTGAAAAAAATGTCGATCCCGCATACCATCGTGCGTCCTTCCCTCTACATGCAAAATCTGTTGTGGCTTCATGGACAGGAGATCAGACAGAACGACAAGATCTACATTCCGGCAGGTGCCGGCATGGTCAACTACATCGATGCCCGGGATGTTGCACGCGTGGTGGTCAAACTGCTGACCGAACCGGGTTATGAAGGAAAAGAATTTGAATTGACGGGAGATGAACCCATGGATTTCTATACCATCGCCCATCTTTTTACCAGGGAGCTGGGCCGGGAAATCCGGTATGCCCGTCCCCTTACCATCAAATTCATCCGGCAGAAACTCCGTGAAAAAAAGAGCATGCCCTTCATTGTCACCCTCTCTTTGTTGTACGGATCCGCCCGTAATGGAAAGATGGCCCATGTCTCCGAAGATTTCAATCGACTGCTTGGGTCTGCTCCCAATTCCCTGGCCAACTTCATACACGAATACCGTTCGTTTTGGGGCAAGTAATTTTTTTCTCCTGAAACGGCTTGAGAAATTTGGATGAAAAGATTTAATGTATATCTTTGCACCGCATTCGCAAAAAGGTGCCATAGCTCAGTTGGTAGAGCAACGGACTGAAAATCCGTGTGTCCCTAGTTCGATTCTTGGTGGCACCACGAAAGGGTAGAGAGAAATCTTTACCCTTTCTCTTTTTTGTTATATTAGCCCAACCGAAAATAAGTATGGAATACAGCTCAATGACTTTATCCAACGGCATCAGGTTGGTTCACGCAATGGTGGACTCACCTGTTGGTCACTGCGGCGTCATCATGAACACGGGTTCGAGGGATGAGGCAGCAGAGGAGCAAGGCCTTGCCCATTTCATCGAGCACACCATCTTCAAAGGGACGATCCGCCGTAAGGCTTATCACATCATCAGCAGGCTTGAGGATGTGGGAGGAGAGTTGAATGCCTATACCTCGAAGGAGGAGACGGCCATCCATGCCTCCTTCCTCAGCGAATATTACGATCGGGCGCTGGAGCTCTTTGGGGATATCCTGATGAACAGCACCTTTCCGGAGAAAGAGCTGAAAAAAGAGAGGGAGGTAATCGTCGATGAAATCAATTCCTACAACGACACCCCTTCGGAGCTTATTTTCGATGAGTTTGAGGAACTGGTCTTCGAAGGTCACCCCATGGGCAGAAGCATTCTTGGGACACCCGAATTGGTCAGAAGTTTTGGCGCGGAGGAAATCCGGCGTTTCATGTCGCGGAATTATCATTCGGACCAGATGGTCATCAGTTCGGTCGGTAACATCCCTGCAAAAAAATTCTTTGCACTGGCCGCTCGTTATTTTGGTAGATTTCCATCCGGTAGTGCGGTTTCGAACCGGACTCCCTTTGCGGGTTACCTGCCGAAAAACCGGACTCTGGAAAAGGGGACCTATCAGGCACATTGCATTCTCGGCGGATTGGCCATGGATGTCTATGACGATCAGCGCATGACACTCGTTTTGCTGAACAGCATCCTGGGTGGGCAGTCGGGCAATTCACGACTGAATCTTTCCCTGCGGGAGCGCAACGGCATTGCCTATAACCTCGAGTCCTCCTACACGGCCTATTGCGATACCGGTACCCTTACCATCTATTTCGGAACAGACCCCGACAACCTGGACCGGGCCCTTGAATTGATCGGAAGAGAGATACGGCTTCTTCAAACCAAACCCCTTGGCAGTCTGCAGATCGGCAAGGCCAGAAAACAACTGGTCGGCCAGCTGGCCATGTCACATGAAAACCATGAGGACCTGATGCTCGCCATGGGCAAAAGCATTCTGGTATTTGGGAAGGTCGAGAGACTGGATCAGATCAGCGAGCGAATTCACAGCATTTCAGCCTTGCAATTGATGGAGATGGCCAACCGGGTATTGGATGACCGTATCCTTTCCACCTTGATCTACAAATGATGAAACTGGACCATCAACTGGAGAGCTATATCCTGGCGCACATCACGGAGGAGGATGAATTGCTGCAACGTCTGTACCGCAGTTCGCATCTGCGGTTGGTCAACGGACGGATGTGCTCGGGGCCACTTCAGGGCAGCATTCTCACCTTCATCAGCCGACTGCTTTCCCCGAGCCGTATTCTCGAAATAGGGACTTTCACCGGTTATTCAGCCATCTGTCTGGCCAAAGGTCTGGCCGTCGGTGGACTGCTTCATACCATCGAAATCAACGATGAACTGGAATCTTTTGCCGCCTCATTTTTTGAGCAAGCCGGAATGAATCACTGCATCATCCCGCACATCGGTGATGCAAGCGAATTGATCCCAACCCTGGAAGGACCCTTTGATCTGGCTTTTCTGGATGCCGACAAACGGCAATACCTGCTCCACTATGAAATGGTGCTTCCCAAGATTAGAAAGGGAGGTGTCATCATTGCCGACAATACCTTGTGGGGTGGAAAAGTGCTTTTCAATCCGGCCAAGAATGATGAACAGACCCTTTCCATTCTGGC
>JAJTBP010000459.1 GCA_021286825.1 Marinilabiliales bacterium
GAAGGGACTACTATCATCGTAATTCCTGCTTTCTAACGCCGGATTTCTGCTTCTTCCGGTTTCCCGTCTCCCGTCTCCCGTCTCCCGTCTCCCTACAGTTTCGCCATCTTCAGCGCTTCCATGGTGGTGTAATACTTGACAATCATGCCGGGAACTTCCCATTCCGGAAGTTTACCTGCCTTGAGGTATTCCAGGAATTTTTCTGTCACCTGACTGAAATGTGCCTCATGACCCACCTTGTATTGATCGGGAATGATGACCTTCCAGTTTCGTTCGTCGATTTTTTCGAGGGAGAGTCCGGTGTGCCATTTGTTCTTCAGGATGGCTTCTTCCAGGGCCTTGGCAAATTCAGGCAGGGAGGTCTTCTCGTGGGCACGGACATACAACGTAGGCATGTTTTTCTCCTCCGGACCCTGTTTGATCTCCAGGTTGGCAACCGATCCCCTGAAAATGGCATAATGGGTATCCCCTGCACCTTCGGGGGCCTTGTAACGCCACTCGGCGACCACCCGTGCATGGATGCCACGAAGTTTGTAGATCATTTCGCCGTTGGCAAAGTCGTTCAGTTTACCATCCACCAGGTCAGATTTCAGATATTCCGGAAAGGCATCCAACCCGGTAACGGCCTTGAATTCGTCGGGTGCAATCACCGTTGGCCATCTTTTGGCTTTCAACATCTCCACATCCGATTTCTGCAGCACAACTTCCGGAAAACAGCTCCATTGGATCAGGTCCACCAGGTGGGTGGCCACATCCACAATTCCTTCTCCTTGCTGACGCACATCAAAAAACCAGGCTGGCCGCACCAACGGATTGCCCGATACGCTCTTGTAGAAATAATGCACACTCACCATCTCCACCCCAGGTTGCTCTACAGTGCCCGGCAACAAGCTGCCAAACACGGCCGGATTGTGTGACAACTCCTTCTGAATCATCGTCGTGATCTCATGCCGTTCGGTCATGATGTCGTACAGCAACACCCCTTTCTGGGCCGCCAGTTGAAAGGCCTCCTCCAGCATCGGGAAATTTTCAGGTGTGATCACCATCGGCTTGTCACCCAACACGTTCAAACCGGCTTCGATCGATTTTTTGATGTATTCGGTCTTGATACGGTTGTTGCCGGCCAATACCACCACGTTGCCGGGTTTTTTGGCAAGCATCTGCTCCAGATAATCCTGACCCTTGTAAACGATCTCTTTCCATTGGGTCGGATTCTCCTTCCTTCCGTTGTACCCCTCTATCTTTTTCAGGTGTTCCAGAACATCATTGCCCTCAGGAGCAAACACATAGACCTCCGGATTGACCTGATCATACATCTTTTTCTGAACCAGTGCAGCATGAAAATGGCCCGGATCCAAGGTGATCAGCCTGACCTCTCCCTTTTCTCCGGATAGCGCTTTCTTCTCTGCAACCTGCTGTTTCGGTCCGCCTCCGCAAGAGGCCAAAACCATACACACTCCGACACCCATGGTCCGTAAGTTTTTAAAATTCATCTCTTTATTTTTGGTTAAAACAACAATTCCTTTTGGCTGTGTTGCGCTTCGTGAAGCAGCAACCATTTCTTTTTCTCCAGTCCGCCTGCATAACCCACCATCTTGCCATCATGGCCAATGATCCGATGACAGGGAACGATGATGGCAATCGGATTCTTGCCATTGGCCGTTCCCACGGCGCGGGTATTCAAAACGGATCCCAACTCCTTGGCAATGTCACGGTAACTTTTGGTCTTGCCATAGGGAACCAGCATCAGTCGCTTCCAGACCTTTTTCTGAAATCCGG
>JAJTBP010000088.1 GCA_021286825.1 Marinilabiliales bacterium
TGGTTCAGTGGTCAGGCCGTTGTGCATCCGTCGGACAAGGCCAATGGCGCTGCATCTTCCAAGATGCGGGCACCGGCTTATCCTTTGATCACCATCGACCCTTACACCAGTGCGTGGTCGACCACCGATCAACTCTTCGATGGGCCGGTGCGTCACTGGACCGGCAAGGTTCATCCGCTGATCGGAGCGTTGCGCGTCGACGGAGAGGTATACCGTTTCCTGGGCAAGGAGGTCTTTCCGCGGAAGACGATCCTTCCCATGGCCAACGAACTGCGCTGGGAGGGGAAGTTTCTGGTGTCAGAACCCGCCAAAGGGTGGGAGCAGAAGGAGTTTGATGATGCCTCCTGGTCGGTTGGAAAAGGAGCTTATGCCAATCCCGGCGATCCGCTTTGCGGTACTCCCTGGAAAACCAGGAACATCTGGGTTCGACGCACATTCCAACTACCCCAGACGCTGCCATCCAGCGATCTGTACCTGGTCTATTCACATGACGACGACATGGAGCTTTACCTGAACGGAAAGCAGATTGTCAACACCGGACAGGCTGCCAATCGGGAGGTGTTGCTGAAAATCGACAAGGGAATGCTGCTGCCGGGGGGCAGCAATGTGATCGCAGCGCATTGCCTCGACCGTGGCGGACTTCGGTTTGTGGATTTTGGGTTGTATGCAGAGAGCGACCAGAAAGAGCTCTTCGGACAAACGGCAGTTCAGAAAGAGGTGAAAATGACCGCTACCCAAACGCAGTATCTGTTTGGCTGTGGTCCCGTAGAACTGCAAGTGCATTTTGTCTCACCCCTCCTTCTTTCGGATCCGGACCTGCTCACCAGACCCGTTCAGTATGTGGATTATGCGGTCGTGGCTACAGATGGCAAGAAGCACAATGTACAAATCTACTTCGAAGCCACGCCGCAATGGGCTGTCAATGATGTCGGACAGGAGGTCTCCCTGCAGAAGGGATCCGCCAATGCCGTCCACTTCGTGAGAGCAGGCACAACGGAACAACCGGTGCTGCAGAAGAAGGGCGATGATCTGCGCATCGACTGGGGATATTTCTACCTGGCAGCCAAAATGAATCAGTCGGAGCTGGCCATCGGAAACTACGTGGAAGCGAAACAGCGTTTCGTACAATCGGGAACCTTTGAGGCCACTACCGCCCGGCTTGATGCCAGGATGACGCAACAAATGCCGGTGATGGTCTACACCCATCCAATGGGAAAGGTGGCCAGTCAGCCATCGGTCGGAACACTGATGATCGCCTACGACGACCTCGAGTCGATCCAGTACTTTGGCACCAACCTGAAGGCTTGGTGGACCAAAGGAGGGAAGGTCACCATCGAAAAGGCCTTGCAGGAGGCAGCAAACGACCATGACAAGGTGCTGGCACGTTGCACGGAATTTGACAGGCAGATGTGGGAAGAGACCCTGAACGCGGGGGGACAGAACTATGCGGAATTGTGTGTGTTGGCCTATCGTCAGTCGATCGCTGCCCACAAACTGGTGAAAGATACCCAGGGAAACACCCTGTTTTTGTCGAAGGAAAACTTCAGCAATGGATCCATCGGAACCGTGGATGTCACCTATCCGTCGGCACCCCTTTATCTGAAATACAATCCCGAGCTGCTGAAGGGAATGCTCAATCCGATCTTCTATTTCTCGGAAAGCGGCAAGTGGGCGAAACCATTTGCGGCACATGATGTGGGCACCTATCCATTGGCCAACGGACAGACCTATGGCGGCGATATGCCCGTTGAGGAGTGCGGAAACATGCTGATCCTTTCTGCGGCCATTGCCAGAGCCGAAGGGAATGCCGCCTATGCGCAGCAACATTGGAAGGTGCTGACCGTCTGGGCGGATTATCTTCTGGAGAACGGACTGAATCCGGAAAATCAACTGTGTACAGATGATTTTGCCGGTCACTTTGCCCACAACACCAACCTTTCGGTCAAGGCGATCATGGGCATCGCAGGATACGGTATGATGGCCGGAATGCTCGGAAAACAGGAGGTGGCCGACAAATATCTTGCGATTGCCAGAGAGATGGCGGGGAAATGGAAAGAGATGGCGAACGATGGAGACCATTTCCGCCTGACCTTCGATCAACCCGGCACCTGGAGCCAGAAATACAATCTGGTATGGGACAAAATTTTTGGTCTGCACCTGTTTGATCCCACGGTAGCAGAGAAGGAGGTGGCCTATTACCTCACAAAGCAGAACAAGTACGGATTGCCGTTGGACAACCGGAAACGCTATACCAAGTCGGACTGGATCATCTGGACAGCCACGCTGGCTGGGGACAAGGCAACATTTCAAAAGTTCATTGACCCGCTCCACAAGGCCTTCTGCGAGACAACCGTACGTGTGCCCATGACCGACTGGTTCGAGACACTGGATGCCAGGCAAGTGGGTTTCCAGGCGAGATCAGTTGTGGGAGGCTATTTTATGCCTTTGCTGAAGAAGTAGGGGTTTTGCTGCTCCGGCTGCACGGATTTCGGGAGATCCCGGGATTCTGTGGCCGGAACAGTTAACCGACCCTCCCGTCTCCCGTCTCCTGTCTCCCGTCTCCTGTCTCCTGTCTCCCGTCTCCCGTCCCCCATTCACCAAGAGAAAAGCGACATGAAAAAATGGCTCATCCTGACCCTCTTCATCGGCTATAGCTGGCTGGCCGGATCTCAGACGATCCCGGGAACCGCATCAAATCCTCCGGTATCGGGCGTGCTGTTGGGAGATCCCTTCATCCTGAACTGGGAGGGGAAATATTATGCCTACGGTACCTCCAGTCCCGATGGCATCGTGGTGTACGAATCGGAGGATCTGAAATCCTGGAGGGTACCGGCCGGTGCCAGAAACGGATTGGCGTTGGACAAGGCAGATGTGTGGGGCGAACGATGGTTCTGGGCTCCGGAAGTGTATGCGGTCAATGGCCGGTTTTACCTCTATTTCTCGGCCGAGGAACACATCTGTGTTGCGACGGCCGATTCTCCGCTGGGTCCGTTCCGGCAAGAGGTGCAGAAGCCGATGATTTCGGATGAAAAATGCATCGACAACTCCCTTTTCATCGATGACGATGGGACCCCCTACCTCTTCTTCGTTCGGTTCAACGATGGCAACAACATCTGGGTGGCGCGGCTGGAAAGGAATTTGACGGAGATTGTTCCCGGCAGTTTGCGTCCCTGCATCCATGTGTCGCAACCCTGGGAGGAGGTATGGCCACGGGTAAACGAAGGGCCTTATGTGTTCAAACGGAACGGACGTTACCTCATGACCTATTCGGCCAATAGTTACGAGAGTCCGTTCTATGGAATCGGTGTGGCTGAGGCGGATCGCATCGAGGGACCCTGGACAAAATGTGCTACCAACCCCATTTACCAGAAGCCGGGCAGCCTGGTGGGGATCGGACACAGCGCCATGTTTCGTGACAACGACGGGAAGCTGCGAATGGTTTTCCATGCGCACAACCATCCCGGGAAGATTCACCCACGCCGCATGTACATCAGCACCGTGGTCTTTGATCGCATCAACGGGGAAGAGGTGATGAAGGTGGATCCGAACTATGGGGTGCCGGAGATGAAACCTTGATTCGGCCCCCCTGTCTCCTGTCTCCCGTCTCCCGTCTCCCGTCTCCCGTTTCCTGTCTCCCTACAACCCAAGATACCTGAGCTGCACCAACCCGGAATCGAACCGTGTCACATCGACGAGTTCCAATGTTTGCGGCGGGCGTCCCTCCCGGAAGAGGGGAATGCCATCGCCTACCAGAACCGGGACGATGGAGAGGATGAATTCGTCGATCAGCTGCTGTTTCAGCAGTTCGTGAAGGATCTCCGATCCCCCTTCGATGAACAGGTCTTTTCCGGGCAGGGATTTGAGATGGCGAATCAGTTCCGCCGGGTCACCGGTATAAAAGCGGGTACTGCCTGTGTTTGGTTTCGGGTTTCGGGTCAGGATGTAGCACGCTTTGTCGGCATGGGCGAAATCAGGGGCATGGCGCATGACCCAGTCGTGGGTGCGTCTGCCGGTAATCACGGTATCCACGGATTGGATAAAGTGACCATAGCCGTAATCTTCCCCCTCCCGTTGCATGGGGTCCAGAAAACCCAGATCATCGCCCGGTGCAGCAATGTATCCATCCAAACTCATGGCGATGTAGAGGATAGCCCTTCTGTTGTTTTTCATGTGATTGATTGTTCGTTTCCCTTTTCCTGTCTCCTGTCTCCTGTCTCCTGTCTCCTGTCTCCTGTCTCCGGTTTCCTGTCTCCTGTCTCCCTATTCCGTCCGCATCTTTCGTCTGATCTCGCCGATCTCTTTCCGGATTTGCTCCAGTTGACTGTAGATCTGTCCGTTGTCTGCCGATCCCGGCAGGTCATCGGTGATGTAGAGCACAAATTTCCATATTTCGCGGATGTCGTGGATAGAAAGGTCATAGGGCGCATATTCCGGGTTGGTGGAGATCATCCGAAGGCTTCCCTTCTCCTCCAGTTCATTCCGGACCTGTTTGAAGACGATTCCTTCGTTCAGGGTCAGCACGATGTAGCGCTGGCCATCCTTTACCGAACCGAGGTCCTGGACATATTCGCCCACCACCCAGCTCTTGTCCTGCACCGGGGGCATCGAGTCGCCTGAGATTTGGAAGGCCCTGTATTTGCGCTCCTTCGAGAGGATGGGCAACTGAAAGGAGGGCAGTCCGGAGATGAACTCGGGATCAAAATAACCCGTGGTGTAGCCCGCCTTAGCCTTGATGGAGACGATCTCGATGTTCTCCCGGTTGGCTGCATCCACGGTGGTGGCCAGCACCCGCACCTCATTTCCCTTCACGAAGACGTCGGAGCCATGTTCGATCACGTAGAGCTGGCTCTCCCGCAACCCCGCGAGATGGATGCGGATCAGGGTATCCACGGAGAGGTGGAACAGGTCGGAAAGGGCTACCAGTACCGCCAGCGGCGGAACGGCCGTGCCATTTTCGTAGTTGTTGACACTCGACCGGTTGCTTCCCAGCCGGGTAGCCAGATCCTGCTGGGTCATCTTTCTCCTTTTTCGCAAAAATTTGATGTTTTCGGCAAGAAACATGGCGGTGAAATGAAAATTAGTTTATATTGTAGTCACAAGAATGATTAAAATAAAGTCAAAATTAATTAAATCTTCGGGAAAAACAAGGGTTTACTGCCGGCGTCGCTGATTTTTTTCCTTCCGGGGATCGGCGGGCGGCAGGAGCACCCTTCCGGAAAGGAGGAGCAGATGCAACTGCAGGACAGGACAATATTACACATGGATCTGGATACTTTTTTCGTCTCGGTGGAGCGGTTGATGGATCCGAAACTGATTGGCAAGCCGGTCATCGTGGGTGGAATCTCCGACCGTGGCGTAGTGGCAGGCTGCAGCTATGAGGCGCGGAAGTTCGGGGTTCACTCCGCCATGCCGGTGAAGATGGCCCGCACCCTCTGCCGCGAGGCGGTGATCATCCGTGGCGACATGGATCTTTACAGCAAATATTCGGGGATGGTGACGGAGATCATCGCCGAAAAGGCGCCCCTTTACGAGAAGGCCTCCATCGATGAGCATTACATCGACATCTCGGGGATGGACCGTTTCCTGGGCTCCTACAAATGGTCGCACGAGCTGCGTCAGACGATCCTGCGGGAGACGGGGCTTCCCATCTCCTTCGGCCTCTCGGTCAACAAGACGGTCAGCAAGATTGCCACCGGTGAGGCCAAACCCAACGGAGAGCGTGAGGTGGGCAAGGAGATGGTACAGCCCTTCCTCAATCCGCTTTCGATCCGCAAGATCCCCATGGTGGGGGGCAAGACCTACCAGTTGCTTCGTTCGATGGGGGTCTCCACCATTCAGACCCTCAGTGCTGTTCCTCCCGAAATGGTACAGAGCGTGCTGGGAAAGAACGGCCTCGAGATCTGGCGACGGGCCCATGGCATCGACTTTTCGCCCGTGGTTCCCTACAGCGAGGAGAAATCGATCAGCAAGGAACGTACCTTCGAGACCGACACCATCGACGTGCAGATGCTCGACCAGTTGCTCATCACCATGACGGAGAAGCTCTGTTTCAAGCTGCGCAAGCACGAAAAGCTCACCTCCGTGGTGACGGTGAAGATCCGCTATGCCAACTACGACACCCACACCCTGCAGAAGAAGATCAGCTACACCTCCTTCGACCACGTGCTCATTGCCACCGTCCGGGAGCTGTTCCGGCGGCTCTACGACCGGCGGATGCTGATCCGGCTGATCGGGGTGAAGCTGGGCGGACTGATCCACGGTGTGCAACAACTCGACCTCTTCGACAACAACGAGAAGCAGATACAGCTCTACCTCTCGATGGACAGGATCCGTCTCCGGTTCGGACCTGGTTCGGTGCGCCGCGCCTCCGGCATTTTGCAGTAAGGCCCCATGCCCCATGCTCCATGCCCCATGCTCCATGCCCCATGCTCCATGCCCCATGCTCCATGCGTTCCCGTCTCCTGTCTCCCGTCTCCTTACTCCCTTCTCCCATGTACCTCTGCACCCATAGTTACTACAGCCTTCGCTACGGCACCCTGAGCATCGACCAGTTGCTTGACCAGGCGGCCCTTTTGGGGATCACCGCCCTGGCCCTCACCGACATCAACACCACCATGGGGATTCCTGAGCTGGTCAAAAAGGCCAAAGATCGGGCCATCCGGCCAATTGCCGGCGTCGAGTTCCGCAACGGCGATGAACTGGTCTGCACCGCCATCGCCCGCAACCGGGAGGGACTGCGGGAACTGAACGAATACCTTACCCGTCACAACCGCAACGGCAAGCCATTCCATCCGGAGGAGATGGCCTTCAGTCAGGTCTTCCTGATCTATCCCTGGGGTAGCCTGCCCGCAGAGGAGTTGCGGGAACACGAATACATCGGGGTGAGGCCGCAGCAGGTGAACAAGCTGGTCACCTCACCCTACCGCGACTTCCCCGACAAGCTGGTGGTCTGGCATCCCGTCACCTTTGCCGATGAGAAGTCGTTGCTGGTCCACAAATGTCTGCGTGCCATCGAACACAACACCCTTCTCAGCAAGCTGCAACCCCATCAGTTTGCCGATCCCGGACAGCTCTTTTTTCCTCCCTGGAAGCTGAGCGGCTACTACCGCGACTACCCGGCCATCGTGGAGAACACCGAATGGCTGATGGAGCAGTGTCACATCGCCATCGACTTCGGCGTCAGCAAAAACAAGCGGACCTACAGCAAGACGAAGGAGGACGATCGTATCCTGTTGGAAAAGCTGGCCCTCGACGGCATGCTTTACCGCTACGGTGCCGGCAATCAGGTGGCCCGCGAGCGGATCCGGCACGAACTGGAGATCATCGACAAGCTGGGCTTCTCCTCCTATTTCCTGATCGCCTGGGATGTGGTCCACTACAGCCTCTCCCGCGGCTTCTATCATGTAGGACGCGGCAGCGGCGCCAACAGCATCGTTGCCTACTGCCTCCGCATCACCGATGTCGATCCCATCCGACTCGACCTCTATTTCGAACGATTCCTGAATCCGCAGCGAACCAGTCCGCCCGATTTTGACATCGACTTCTCCTGGAAAGAGCGCGACCAGGTACAGGATTACCTCATCAAACGATATGGCCGCAACCACACCGCCCTGCTGGGCGCCACCTCCACTTTCCGCGACAAATCGATCTATCGGGAGTTGGGCAAGGTCTTCGGGTTGCCCAAGGAGGAGATCGACCTGCTGGTCAACGACCCGGGAAACAGCTACAACCAATACGATACCGCCATGCTGATCACCGAGTTGGGGAAGGAGATCCTCGACTTTCCCAACATGCGGACCATCCACGCCGGTGGGATCCTGGTGACAGAGGAGCCCATCACCTACTACACCGCCCTCGATGCCCCACCCAAGGGATTTCCCACCACCCAATGGGACATGTACATCGCCGAGGAGATGGGCTTCGAGAAACTGGACATCCTCAGCCAGCGCGGCATCGGCCACATCCGCGAGGCGGTAGAGATCATCGCTGGCAATGGCGGCCGTGAGGTCGACATCCACCAGGTGGAGCAGTTCTTCGTCGATCCGAAGGTGCGGAAGCAACTCCGGGAGGGGGAGACCATCGGCTGTTTCTACATCGAAAGTCCGGCCATGCGCGGACTGCTGAAAAAGCTGCGGTGCGACAACTACATCAGCCTGGTGGCCGCCAGCTCCATCATAAGGCCGGGGGTGGCCAAGTCGGGGATGATGCGCGAATACATCCGCCGGTTTCACCACCCCGAGGGCTTCACCTACCTCCATCCCATCCTGAAGGAACAGCTGGCCGAGACCTATGGGGTGATGGTCTATCAGGAGGATGTGATCAAGGTGGCCCATCATTTTGCCGGTCTCGATCTGGCCGAGGCCGACGTGCTGCGGCGCGCCATGTCCGGGAAATACCGGTCACACAAGGAGTTTCGGCGCATCGAGGAGAAATATTACGCCAACTGCCGCGAACGGGGCTACCCCGATGAACTCGCGGCCGAGGTGTGGCGCCAGATCGAGTCGTTCGCCGGCTACTCCTTCTCGAAGGCCCACTCTGCCTCCTACGCGGTGGAAAGCTTTCAGAGTCTCTACCTCAAGGCTTACTACCCGCTCGAGTTCATGGTGGCGGTGATCAACAATTTCGGGGGCTTCTACCACACCTGGGTCTATTTCAACGAGGCACAGCGGCAGGGGGCCACGATCGAGCTACCCTGCATCAACAACAGCCTGAAGCATACCTGCATCACCGGTCGTACCCTCTTCATCGGCTTCGTCCACGTGCAGAACCTCGAGGAGTTGACCATCGACCTGATCCTGAGTGAGCGCAAATGCAACGGCCCTTACTGCTCCATCACCGATTTTGTCGACAGGGTACCGGTAGGCAAGGAGCAACTCGTAATCCTGATACGACTCGGCGCCTTCCGGTCGCTCGAACCCAACAAATGCACCCTCTTGTGGGAGGCGCAACTCTACCTCAACAAGGTACCGGCTGTCGCCGGATCGCTGAGCATATTTCCTACCGAACGGCGTAAATTCGAACTACCGGTGCTGGAACATACCCTCCTTGAGGATGCCTACGACGAGATCGAGTTGTTGGGCTTTCCCATTACCCTGAGCCTCTTTGACTTGCTTGAGACCAGCTTCCGGGGAGAGGTGATGGCCAAAGATCTGTTGCGGCATCTGGGACGGAAGATCCGGATGGTCGGACGGATGGTCACCCTCAAGTATGTCCGTACCTCCAAACGGGAGATCATGCATTTCGGCACCTTCATCGATGTCACGGGGAACTTCTTCGATACCGTTCACTTCCCCGATTCCCTGAAGAACTATCCCTTCAAGGGGCCGGGCGTCTACCTGATCCTGGGAAAAGTGGTCGAAGAGTTCGGCTTTCCCTCCGTCGAGGTCGAAAAGATGGCCAAGCTGCCCTACAAGCCGAATCCGAAGGGGTGAGACAGGGAATCTTTACCACAGAAAATTATGTTAAAATATTCCATAAGACTTGCGTTTTTCAGAAATTTTTTTATCATCTTTGATTGTAAGATCGCGCACGGTTATTTTCGCATTTCATTGTTTCACAAATATTTCGGTCTACCTTCCTACAGCTTGCCGATTCGCCTCCCACCAACGGACTTTTTTGATTGATTGCAGAGAGATCACGATAGAACCAGAAGTTTAACCTTAAAAATTGGACCTTATGAAATCATCAAACCGGTTGTTTCTTGGCTTTGGTATTGTCTTATTTCTCCTTTTGGGCGGTCATCCATTGTGTGGACAAACCAGTACCCAAAAGATGGGCAATGGCGGGAGGGGAGTCATTGTCGGAAAAGACGGAATGGCATTTCGGACGAACCCAAACGGAGAATGTACCTTGACCATCCCCGATTGGTTGTTGCAGCGAATCAAAAAATCCCCGAACAAATATCGTTTAAAGATTAGCGTGGGTAAGGTGCCGTCACGTATGTTGGAAAATTGCCTCTCAGAAAATGCCAAAGCAAGTGGGGTCAATGATGTTCCATTGAAGTTTTCCTATTCCGTTGTCCATGGGAGCAAAGTAAGCAAGGGAAATTTCAATGAGACAATCAGCAAGGCCACCCTCGAGTCAACTGCAGCCAAGAAAATGGATTTGCCCTTTTTCTCCCTGACAAATGGCAACGAACCGATTGTGGTTGTTTCTTACCTGATGTACAGCCCCGATTGCCGCACCGGTGAGCCCATTCCTGGAGCCGAAATTTATGTTGAACTTGAACCGGACGATGAGCCATAAGGGTTACTTCAAAGCTTAAAAATCACCCGAAACGGATGGTTTCGGGTTCGGGTTTTCTCCTCCAAAACTGATTCCTATGAAAGAAAGACTTTTCTGCTTCAAATGGGCATGGGCTTTCTGTCTATTGTCGGCCATTGAGTGTTCCTATGGGGCCTTCTCTTGCACCGCAAGCGGCGATGAAAGTGCAGAAAAAAGGGTCATCTTCCATTTTAAGCCCAAGTTGGGCCTGACCTATAGCGGGAACAAAGAGAATGGAAGCTGGGTAAACAATCTGCAATGGATGGTGACCCTCAACAGCGATCTCAATTACCGTCGCCCCGGCTTTGATCTTGGATCTTCTCTTTTTGTTCAATATGGTGAGAGTCGGGTGACAGGGCAAAGTACCCAAAAATTGAAAGATGTGGTGATTTTGTCCATAACACCTTCCATCCCAATTCTAAAATCTCCTTCCATCCGGCTTTTCCTGGAGACCACAGGTGAAACGGCCATGACAGATGGAACGCTGCAGAACAAACCTACCGGGCTTTTAAAACCGTTGTTTCTGTATCAATCGCTTTTTTTGGGGCAGAAACACTATTCCAATCAGGATAACGAAAAGACGACCTGGGGTCTCACCTATGGAGTCGGTTATGCACTCCAGCAGACATTGAACAACCCCTACGACATCATTCATACAAAAAATGATTTTGAATCGGGATTCAGTGGAATAGCGGATTTTACACTGAACTCACAACTTTCTAAATCTGTTTCGCTCTCTTTTAGTGCCAAATTGGTGGCATTGTCGAAAGAAAATCCACTGAGGGATTTTGACAATTACCGACGGTCATTGTTGTTGCAAGCAGGTCTCTTTTACAAAAAAATCGGGTTCGAATTGAATTATCATGCGGTGCATGACCTAAACCTCTCTCCTGAAAATATGGTAGACCGGTCACTGATGCTCACGATTCGTTTCTGAGATTCTGCACAAATATTGTTCCCTCTTTACCTCTGGTGCGCACCAACCGGATGGGGTTTTCCGTCTCCGTTCTCCGTTCTGCCGCCTCCCACCTCCCTGAACACGCCATGGTAACGGCCCATCCAGTAAGGCAAAAGGAAGTAGGCGCCGTCATCCTCCAAATATCCTCCATTGCCGGTATCGTATTGGTGGGGATTGGCGTTCCATTTGGTAATGCCGCACTCCGCAAGCGGAAGGGTTCTGACCGATTGGGCGACATCGCCCCGACCATTGACGGGATCGCGGGGCAGATCCCACCGATGACTGTTGGTCATGGTCCAGGAAACCTGATCCATCGGCACCTGTTGCAACTGTTGAACGATGGTGGCGACCCCACACGCTTTTTGCAACACAATTCCGGCAATGAGGTCCCAGAGCGGAATGTGCTCTTCCCTCTCGGCCGACCAACTCAACGCCAGGCTGTTGGCCACCGTCGGGAACAGGGAATCTTTTCTTGCGTAGCTGGCCAGGCAATAATAGGGCAGATAGGTCAGAATATCATCCGAAAAACTGTTTTCATAAGGTCCGAAGCGCTTGACCTGACGGATGTTCTCGGCGTAATGGAATTTTTGTTCCAGCAACCGGCTTACCCGGTAGAATTTCTGATCGCCGGTGATACGACCTGCCGTCTTCAAAAACGCGAGGATCTGCAATGAATTCAATCCCCGTTCGTACCACCACCCCGGACCGTTGAGGGAATCAGGGTTCCAGATTCCCCAGCGCGTGGGAAGTCCATCTTCATCAATCAGCTGATAGTCATGGTCAATGATGTGTGTGACGAGTCGGTGCAACAGTCGCTCTGACCGTTCTTTCCACGCACCTTCGGCTACCAGATCATGGAAGAGG
>JAJTBP010000089.1 GCA_021286825.1 Marinilabiliales bacterium
CATTGCCGCCGTCCATGCCCCCGGATTCCGTGGTCAGGTGCATCGCCACCTCTCCACCGGGGAGATCGCCTATGCCGACTACACGGCCGACAACCTCCGGTTCCATTATGCCGATTTCTACTACCAGCAACGGTACAACCTCTCCGACATCCCCGAAGGTGAAACGGTGCGCACCTTGTTGTCGTACGATCCCTGCAATGCCGTTCACCGCTCCCTCTTCGAAACCCTCTTGTCGCCTACGGTGCTGGAGGAGAAATGGATTGAGCTCTCGAGTGGTGAGACGCGAAAGGTGTTGTTGTTGAAGGCGTTGCTGCAACCATGTGCTTTGTTTGTGCTCGACAATCCCTTGACGGGACTGGACAGGGAATCGGTAGCAAAGGTGTTGGCGCTCTTTCGGGAAATCACCCGCAGGCAGGGCAGGAGCCTCGTCATCACCACCAGCGATCCCTTTCCGGAATCGGATTGTGATCTGTTGATCCAACTGCCCGCCCCTCCGGCCGACCAACTGGTACTGCCGGATGCTGCCGAGCTAACGGCCCGGTTCACCACACCCGATCATGCCTTTGAAACCATCTTCGACATCTCCGGCCGGGATATCTACGCCGGTCATCGTCTGCTGCTCAACCAGGTAAGCTGGCGGATCCAAAGAGGAGAGAAGTGGCTGCTTCGTGGTGCCAATGGTTCGGGCAAGACCACCCTGATGAGCCTGCTCAACGCCGACAATCCTGCCGGCTACAGCCTCGGACTCACCCTTTTTGACCGCCTCCGCGGATCGGGTGAATCCATCTGGGAGATCAAGGCAAAGGTTGGATTCGTCTCACCCGAGATACAGCTCTACTGGAGCGACGACAGCACGGTACGCCAGGTGATCCAGTCGGGCTTCACCGGCGGTCTCTACCTCAACCGCCGACTCACAGAAGCCGAGATGGCGTCTTACCGTTACGTGCTGCAGCTTTTTCACCTGCAAGCGGCCGAAGAGCATTTTTTGGGCTCCCTCTCCACCGGCGACAGGCGCATGGCGGTGGTGGCCCGCGCACTGGTCCTCAATCCGCCGCTTCTGATCCTCGACGAGCCCTTCCAGGGTCTCGATCCGGCCCGTACCACCTTCCTGACACGCCTCCTGACACATCTCGCCGATCCTGCCCGAACCCTGATTCAAATTGCCCACCGCGACAGCGAAATCCTGCCCGTCATCAACCGTTCTGCAGTCATCCGGGAGGGAAGGTTGTTCCATGAGGAGATGGGAGGGTAAAGCCGAAGACAAACCAGATTCCAAAACAATTTCTCTCAATTCCAGACAGGGAGAGGAATCTCACGATTGTTCCAGGACTGTTAAGCCGCTTATTTGTGAAGAAAGGTCAGTAGTGTTGATTCGGGATTTGGCCGTCTTTCATCCAAGCTGGAACAAGTGGTTCAGCGACCAACCCAAACAGTTACAACATTTGTTTGGCTGTCACAACCTGGATCTCAAGTACCCTTGTGAGGAAGGAAAATTTGTTTTTCATCAGGTCATAATCAGCGCCTGACTCCAGATAGCGAGCGGTTCCTTCTACTAGAAAGCCAGTTCCCTGATAGTCCCGGAATCCCAAGACCTCCTTGCTTCCCAAGGCAATCTTGACAGAATTGTTGACCTTTACATTCTTCTCGGTCTTCCTGAATCCATACGCCGGAATCAGGATGCGATCATCCTCGGTAACCACCAGGTAAGAGTTCCAGGTGTTGACCAAATGTGGTTCGACTCCCCATGTCATGATCGAAACAACACCTTCGTGTTTCAATACCTCCAAAAATTTTTCACTTAAAATTGCCATGTTTTTTTGATTGAATGGTTGATTTATTTGGCTTGCCAAAAACATCTCCTGGGAGAGACGATAAGGTCAGCAGACTTTAGTTCTGCCATCGCCTTGTCCACAACTTTTCGTTCCAGATTTGCCAATTCGGCAATTTTCCCGGCATTCAGGGGGATTCCCTCTTTTTGCATCACTTGCAATACCTGATTCTTTGCATCCATCATTTGATCTGTTTAATCGATTGGAATGCAAAATTACCCGGTCTCCTAAAACGTGAAATTAAGCTGGATTAAGAAAATGGATCAGCTAAATTTTTTGCGCAATTCGCTCAGATATTCCGGGGTGAGGCCCAGATAAGATGCAATCATGTACTGCGGTACGCGCTGCATAAAGTCCGGGAAGGATGTACTGAAATGTAGAAAAAACTCCTCCTTCGACATTTCATAGGAGAGTTTGGCCCGATGTTGGGAGGCGGCAACCGCTTTTTGCAAGACAAGCCGAAAGTATTTTTCTAGTCCGGGGAGCTCTGCAAGCATTTGTTCCAGCACTTTCTGATGGATCGACACGATGGTGGAAGCTTCGATCGTTTGGATGGCATAGGCAGAAGGAACTTTGTTCAGAAAGCTGTTGAAATCCGTTATCCACCAACCCTCCAGTGCGAACTGTGTAATCTGTTCAACGCCTTTGCTGTTGATGAAGAACATTCTCAGGCACCCTTTTTCTACAAAATACCAGTGGTGACACACACTGTTTTCCTGCAGCACCCATGCCTTTTTTTTGAGATGAATGGTTTCAGTGAATTCGCTGAGTCTATGGATCTCATGGTCGCTGAGGGTTATATATTTCTGGATGTGCTGGGCCAGGTTTACCTGCATCGAAGCGCTCGTGTCTTTTGCCAATTGGGTCATAATTTGCCACAATGATAACGAAAATAGGGGATCAGGCTACTTGCCGCAGGTTTTTGGATATCCCTTTCTCTGGATCTCAGGCACTGAATAACGAATGATTCGGAGCTTACGGCTGGGGGGGCCTATCCGCAGGAGCACCCGACCATATACGAATCAAGCCTGATCCGATGGAATAAGGTCACCCCTCCGGGGATCGCCGGGCGATGTTAAACTCTTTTTTCATCGGAAGTTACAGGTCAGGTCAGATCTCGCGGATCATCTCATATTGTTTGCCGGTAAGTCTGATGTTTTGGGAATTCAGGAAGGCAGGAATCGACTGGCAGCTGGTGTCGGCATTGAGTAGCTTGGCCCCGGAGTGCCGGTTGTGCCGGAGCGCCTCGGCCATCAGTTGCGAGGCGATGCCCCTCCGGCGATGGGACGGGTCGACGGCCAGTTGGGTGATGTCGCCCGACCTCGGTTCGAAGATGCAGTAACCCACGATCGCTCCCGCTTCGATGGCTGCCAGACAGAGGAAATCCTCCTGTGTACGCATGATTGATTCGAAACTGTTCTGCCAGGAGGGTTCAAAGTCCCGGAAGCTGTTCAATCCGGGTAGTAACTCGGGAGCCACAGGACCGATGGTGTAGGGGAGGTTGGCAACCGGCAAGGAAGGGCTGTAAGCTGCATTGTCCCAGATGAAATAGTTCAGTTCGCGGCGCACCGTGAAGCCCATCTTCTGGTAAAGGGAGATCGCTTGTTGGTTGTTTTGGAGCACCTCCAGCAGGTAATGACCCACCTTTGCCTCCTTCAGGTAAGGCAGCGAATGATGGAAGATGCGGGAGGCCAGTCCCTGTCCGCGATAACCGGGCCGGGTGCCGGTGCCGGTATCGTAGGCCATCCGTTTTCCTTCAAAGTCGCCGATGCCATTCAGGGTGAAGGCCACGATCTCCTCCCCCTCGAAGGCGGCGAAGGAGAGTCCGGGATCGAAGCCCCGCCGTTTCCACAAAGTCTTCAGTGCCTCAGCGGTAAAGGAGATGTCATAATCCGCGAAAGCCTCAAGAAATGCCGAGAGGATCTTCTCCAGGCTTGCATCTTTCAATGATCGGATATCCATGGTGGCATTTAATTTATTGTTGCAAACAGGTCTGTTGAGTTGTGGCTTATTACCCCGTTCCCAAGACTGGTTTTTGAAGGGTTCCCTGATCTCTGTAATTTTTGTCAGGACTGCTTTCCCTTGCAGGCTTTCGACTGGTCAGGAAAAGATGAAGAACATCGGTGTTGGTAGGGCTTTCAATTTTGAGATGGACTTGCTAAGGTTATTTGTGAAGGTGGCTCATAAGATAGAAAGTGGATGATTTGAATATTGCTGATCTTCAATTCCTGACGTTCGAAAATCAGCCCAACTTGACCCAATCGGTCAGATTATCTTCTTGTCCATAAATTTAATAAGATTATGTTTCACCAGAAATCTTTTTCTTTCATTTTCAGATTTTTGCCGCCTTGGGGGCAACTCCCCGATGTGGACCATTGTAAGATTGAACGGTTAGTCTGGCCGATACAATAAGGCGGGATGCAAGTCTTGCCTGCATCCCGCCTTTGGGGTATCCGGGTTCAGGAAATCAGTTAGATTTGGCGACTTTTTTCTCGTACCAGCCGCGGCAGGTGACCGTGACAAAGCCGTAGAGCATGCCAATGGCGCAGTAGAGCAGAATCACCAGGGCATAGGGGCCGAAGCCTGCCGTCGGATACAACTGGGTAAAGGCAAAGAATACGGCGGAAGAGACAAAGAGCGCCGGTACAAAGTCGAGCAGCGAATGGGCCCGCTCCATCGAACACATCGGGATCACAATCACGAAGACGGCCAGCGGCACGGCCCAAAATCCGGCCGCTCCCAGCACACCCGCCAGCTTGATGATCAGGATGGCGGAGAGGATCCCCATTCCATAGCCCAGGAAGGTGCGGGCACCCCCCTTGAGGGTTCCGCCGGCCATGAAATACATGGCCCAGGCCTGGAAGGTGACCCAGCCAAAGCCTTTGTTGCCTTCAATCGGCAGGAAACCACTGATCCATTGGTCGAGGGCTACAAAAGTGCAGGCAAGAAATCCGATGAACACGGGAAGTACAATGAATTTTTTGAAGTCCATAAGATAGTCGTTTGGTTTGTTGAACGTTGGAACGCTGTTTAACAAATTGAAGAAAAAAATTTGAGAAAAGCAAGGGAGGAGAGGGCATGGGGAAGAAGGCATGGGGCATGGAGCATGGGGCATAGGCGGCAAGGCAACAGGTTACCGTTGCGGGAATCTTTGTGTGCCAGGGAGACCGGAGACGGGAGACCGGAAACGGGAGACGGGAAGAAGGGGCTTGATTTTCCAAACCGCGGAGCGGTTAAAGGTTTGTAGAAAGGGCAGATATAAAAGGGAGACCGGCCGCGGGTTCAGGCTGTCGGGAATGAAAAAGATCACTTCGGCCGGAGAGGGCATGGGGCATGGAGCATGGGCGGTAGGGAACATGTTACCGTTGCGGGAATCTTTGTGTGCCAGGGAGACCGGAGCCTGGAAGCCGGAGGCAACATCGAATACTTTTGGTGTTGCGAGATCTTGCGGTTTCCATTCTCCGGATGCTGAAATCGGGGGCTAGATGCCGTAGATGAAGTTCCCGTTGGCTTCGATGGGCAGTTTGCTGAGCAACCAGTTGTTGCGTTCGATCTCCTGCAAGAGGCATTCGGTTCGGTAGGCACTGTTGCGCAGCAGCATGCTGGTGTGGTTTCTCAACCAGGCATCCCGGGTGCGGGTGTATTCGGTGATCCAGATCTTCTCCTGTCCACCGCGCACCGGCACCGATTCCGGGAAACGCTTGCGCAGAAACCCTAGGATCGATCCGCTCTGGATGTAGGAGTCATAGACCACTACTGCCGACAGGGGCAGGATAAATCCGTTGTCGTCCAGCCATTGAATGGCAGGCTGGAAATATTTGGCACGGAAGAATCGGTCCTGCGTCTGCTTCATGATGGGATCATTCTTGCCCGCATCCTTTAACAACTGTAGGAAATGAAGGTCGTTCCAGAGCGGTATCACCCCGATCTTTGGCAAATAGGGGGAGATGGCGGCAGCATAGAGTCCGTTTTCAGTGACATACATCGTGAGTAACTCCTCCAGGTTGCCATATTCGGTGGTCTGCGATCGGCCATAGGAGATCTGGTGCACCCCGTGCGGTCCATCCTCGTTGGTGGTGAGGGCTCCGTAATACCCTCCGGCCATGCCCGATTCGAAGGCGTTTACCACCTCTTCACAAATCCGAATCTGCTGATTGGTAAGTTCCATTTGAATGACGATTCGAAGGACAAGACCGGGAGGTGTTGCCATTCAGTAAAGGTAGGTTACAGGTTTAAGCGGTAAAGTCAGATGACCTATTGGTCCAGACTTATGAGCGGCCTTATCCGGAAGGTAGCCGGGAAGAATGGGGCTTATGCCGACAAATTACTGACAGAGAAACAGTCCCCTAAGATTAATACCCCAAACAGGAAAAAGGTTACCCCCAAAATGAAAAAAATGAATATCACGCCTCCAACCAATGCAGGGAAATTTCATAAATGACATACAAAATAATTGTATATATCAGTATTATAGGCATATAACAACAAATCCGGGAATACACCCCTCTCCACCCCTACTAAACCTATTTTCACCAAAATTGCCTCCGCCGCTACTCCCATGCCTTTTCCGGCCGAAGTGATCTTTTTCATTCCCGGCAACCAGAACCCGCGGCCGGTCTCCCTTTTATATCTGCCCTTTCTACAAACCTTTAACCGCTCCGCGGTTTGAAAATCAAGCCTCCCTTCTTCCCGTCTCCGGTCTCCCGTCTCCGGTTTCCCACAGTGTTACCATCTCACCCTCCGCCATTGCCCCCCGCCTTTTCCCTTCGCTTCCTTTTCTCCTCCGTTTGCCGTATCTTTGTAGAAAGCACCCCATGAATCCTTCCGAACCTCAGACCTATCGTCAGAATGAGCGACTGGAGCTTGCCTTCAACTTCGTTCAGTTTACCGGCAAGCACCTCTTCCTGACCGGCAAGGCGGGTACCGGGAAGACCACCTTCCTCAGGCGGCTACGTGAACTGTCGCCCAAACGGATGATCGTCGTGGCCCCTACCGGCGTGGCAGCCATCCAGGCGGGAGGAGTCACCATCCACAGTTTCTTTCAGCTCTCATTTGGTCCGCAGTTGCCACAGGAGTCGGTTCCCGATTTCTTCCCCGCCGTTCAAAACGAGGCGATGGCAGCCATTAAACGGTTCAGTAAGGAGAAAATCAACATCATACGCAGTCTGGAATTGCTGGTAATCGATGAGATCTCGATGGTGCGCGCAGACCTGTTGGATGCCATCGACGGCGTGCTCAGGCGTTTCCGCAATCGATCCAAACCCTTCGGCGGAGTGCAGCTGCTGATGATTGGCGACCTGCAGCAACTGGCTCCCATCGTCAAACCCGATGAATGGGCCCTGCTGCAACCCTATTACGACTCGCCCTTCTTCTTCAGCAGCCGGGCCTTGAGACAGTCGGCCTTTACCTCGATCGAGCTAACCGAGATCTTCCGCCAGCGGGACGACCATTTCATCGGTTTGCTGAACAAGGTCCGGGAAAATAAGCTGGACAACGCCACGCTGGAGCTGCTCAACCAACGGTATCAGCCCGGTTTTGATCCCACGGAGGAGGAGGGTTACATCACCCTGACCACCCACAACCATCAATCGCAACAAATCAACAGGAGCCGACTGATGGCGCTGGGGACCGATAGCGCATTTTTCGAGGCGGAGCTAAAGGGGGAGTTTCCCGACTATGCCTTCCCGACCGATGCAAACCTGGAATTGAAAACCGGATCGCAGGTGATGTTCGTCAAAAACGACAGCTCCTTTGCCAAACGCTATTTCAACGGTAAAATTGGCAGGATCGCAGCGATCGACGAAGGGACGATCCGGGTGGAGTGTCCGGGAGAAGGGCAGCACATCAGCGTCGAAAGGGAGGTGTGGCACAACTGCCGCTACACCCTCAATCCGGCCAGTCAGGAGATCGAAGAGGAGGTGATCGGGTCCTTTACCCAGTTTCCCCTGCGCCTGGCATGGGCCATCACCATCCACAAAAGCCAGGGGTTGACCTTCGACAAGGCGATCATCGATGCACGCGACTCCTTTGCCCATGGACAGGTCTATGTCGCCCTGAGCCGTTGCCGAACACTGGAGGGACTGGTGCTTCGGACCCCCATTTATCCGCGCAGCGTGAAAAGCGATCAGACGGTGGTGGAGTTTACCGGGCAGGTTGAGCAGCATCAGCCCGGAGAGCAGGAGCTGATTGCCTCACGTAAGGAATATTTCGCAGAGCTGATCGCCAACCTCTACGATTTCACCCCCCTCATGCGTCCGACCCTCTTCCTTTTGAAGCTATGGAAAGAGCATGAATCGATTTTTATCGGATCGCAGGGCACCATTTTGCGCACCATGGCAGATCAGATCCGCGAGCAGTTGATGACCGTGTCCGACCGGTTCGGACTGCAGGTGAGGCAGTTGCTTGCTCAAACCGATGAGCCGGAGCAATCGGAGCCCTTGCAGGAGCGAATCCGCAAGGCATCGGGATATTTTCTGGATACCGTGCAACAGGTGGTGGTGACACCCATGGAAGATGCCACCTTTGCCTGCGACAACAAATTGGTGAAGAAGACGGTACTCGAAGCCTGGGCCAGACTGGACAAGGAGACGGAGCTGGTCGGCCGCTGTCTGGAAGCCACCCGCTCAGGCTTTTCCATTCAAAGTTACCTGCAGACCAGGGCCAGGGCGGTCCTGGAGGTAGAGGAACAACAACGGAAGGGGAGAGGAGTGCCAAAGCAAGGGGGGCTCTCCGACAACCCGGACCTGTACAATAGGCTGAAAAGCTGGCGGGCCGAACAGTCGGAGCTGTTGATGATGCGTGATTCACAGATCCTGCCGCAAAAGACAATGCTGGAGATCGTCCAGACCCTTCCAGACACGGCCAAAGCGCTGAAGGCCGTCAAAGGAATGGGTGGCACCCGCATGAAACAGTTTGGGCGGGAGATCCTCTCGATCCTGCTGGAATACCGGCGCACCAACGGACTCGAACTGCCCGGTGATGCCCTGCATGAGGTGGAACGGGCCGGCTTCGATAGCCGTCATCAGACCCTTGAACTGTTCCGCAGCGGGATGTCCATCCCTGAGATCGCCCGAAGCCGCCAACTCGCAAACTCCACCATTGAACAACACCTCCTGTACGGTTTGTCGGAAGGGGTCATTCCCATCGGCCGACTGCTCAGCGAAGATCGGCTACAGGAGATACAAGACTGCATGGAACATCACAAAGCCCGATCCGTCAGCGCCCTGCGCACCTACCTGGGAGAGCACTTCTCCTACGCTGAGATCCGCTTTGCCCTAAAATATTTTGAAAAGGGGTAGGCAGGAGAGGGCATGGGGCATGGGGCATGGGGCATGGGCGGTAGGGAACATGTTACCGTTGCGGGAATGTTTGTGTGTCAGGGAAACCGGAGACAGGAGACAGGAGACGGGAGACGGGAAACGGGAGACGGGAAACGGGGAAAAGCTTGGATGGGACACAACGATTCTGGTCCGGGCCAGTGCGGTCGGAGATGGCTACTTCGGATGTGAGCGATTTCAGGAAAGGAAATCTTCCCGGACAGGATGGAAGGTATCGATCAGCACACCTTTTTCCTTGCAGAGAACGCCGTGAAGGACACCCGGCGGGATGAAGGCACCATCGCCTTCACGCAGCAACACGGTCTTGCCACCGATGCTGAATTCAAAAGCCCCTCCCGCACAATAGGTGGTCTGATGATGGGGATGGGTATGGAGCGAACCGACGGCTCCGGCTTCAAAAAGGACCTTCACTGTCATGATCTGTTCGTTGTAACCCATGATCTGTCGGGAAACGCCATCACCCAACTCCTCGATGGGTAATTCGTCCTTCAGAATAAAAAATTTGCTTTCCATTTTAGGAGTGATTGATCATCCAAAGATACGAATCGTATCCAAAATGGTTCCCATAAACGGATCGTTATCTCCCATCCGCTCCTTCCCATCCGGGAAAAGGATCCCCAAAGACCCTTCCTGCGCCCACCGATCCCCCTTTGTAACAGACCAGACCCTGCATCTTCGGGAATTTCGGCCATGCAGGAAATCTGAATGGATTTTCCTACCTTGCATGGAAATCCAAAAGAATTTTGGCGGGAAGCACGCAGGCGGAACAGACTCTGCACTCCCCGCAGACCAAACACCGAACGAATGAAGAAGTATATCCTCGCCTTCGATCAGGGAACGACCAGTTCAAGGGCCATCGTGTTCGATCAGAACGGATTGCCGGTTTCCATAGCACAAAAAGAGTTTACGCAAATCTATCCCAAACCGGGTTGGGTGGAGCATGACCCCGACGAGATCTGGTCGACCCAGCTGGGGGTCGGCGTGGAAGCGATAGCCAAAGCAGGCATCTCCGGTCACCAGATTGCCGCAGTGGGTATCACCAACCAGCGGGAGACCGCCATCGTTTGGGATCGCCGGACCGGCCGGCCGCTCTACAATGCCATCGTTTGGCAGGATCGCCGAACCGCTTCCTTCTGCGATAAGCTGAAGAAGAACGGGGTAGACAAGGTGATTCTGGAGAAGACCGGATTGATTCCCGATGCCTATTTCTCGGCCACCAAGATCAAATGGATCCTCGACAACGTTCCCGGCGCACGCAAGCTGGCCGAGAGCGGCAAACTGGCCTTTGGGACCATCGACAGCTGGTTGGTATGGCATCTGAGCCGGGGTAAGCTGCACCTCACCGATGTCTCGAATGCCTCACGCACCATGCTGTTCAACATCCATACCCTGGAGTGGGACAATGACCTCCTCGAAATTTTCAAGATACCGGCCTCCGTATTGCCGGAGGTGCGCTCCTCGAGCGAGGTGTACGGCAAATTCCCTGGCCATTTTTCGGCTCCGGTACCCGTCGCCGGGATCGCCGGGGATCAGCAAGCCGCACTTTTCGGACAGATGTGCATCGAGCCGGGCATGGTCAAGAATACCTATGGAACCGGTTGTTTCATGATGATGAACATCGGACCCAAACCGATCGAGTCGGTCAGCCAACTGCTGACCACCGTCGCCTGGAAGATAGGCAACGAGACCAGCTATGCCCTTGAGGGCAGTATTTTTATCGGGGGAGCAGTGGTCCAGTGGCTGCGCGACGGACTCGGGTTGATCAAGAGCTCCGACGAGGTAGAGAAGCTGACAGCCAAGGTTAAATCGAGCGAAGGGGTCTACTTCGTCCCAGCTTTTGCCGGCCTGGGTGCCCCCTACTGGGACCAGTATGCCAGGGGAACGCTCACCGGACTGACGCGTGGCTCCACGGCGGCGCACATCGCCAGGGCTGCCGTCGACAGCATTGCCTACCAGACCTATGAGGTCCTTCAAGCCATGCAGCAGGACTCGGGTGTCACCATCCGTGAACTGCGGGTGGATGGGGGTGCCACCGTCAACAACTCCCTCATGCAGTTTCAGGCCGACATCCTGCAGTCCAAGGTGGTGCGGCCCGTCGTAACGGAGACCACCGCGCAGGGAGCCGCCTATCTGGCCGGACTGGCGGTCGGTTATTGGAACGATGTGCATCAGATCCGGAAACAGTGGCAGGTCGAACGACTCTTCACACCGCAGTTGCCGGAGGCTGAGACAGCCGAGCTGATCCGTGGATGGCGCAGGGCCGTGAAGGCGGTCTCCTGCTGGTCGGCTGAAGAACCACAGAACGGCAACGGAGCCGGTTAATCCCCTGAAAACGGAGACTTGATGGGAGAGACTTCTGTGTCCAGGGACCGTTTTGTCTGAGAAAAGGAATCATCATCTAACTTAATATCCGCTTTATGAATCCATTTTTTGGTGAGTTTTTTGGTACGGCCATCATTCTGCTGCTGGGTGGCGGCGTCGTGGCCAATGTGTCGTTGGAGAAGACTTACGGACACAAAGGGGGACTGATCGTGATCGCCTTCGGATGGGCCATCGGTGTCTTCTGTGGAGTCCTGTTTGCCGCACCCATCAGCGGAGCGCACCTAAACCCGGCGGTGACGCTGGCATTGGTGTTGGTACACAAATTTCCGGTGGCTTCCATGTTATCCTATTGTGTCGCGCAGCTGACCGGCGCCATGTTTGGAGCACTGCTCGTCTGGATGGCCTACAAAAAGCAGTTTGACGCCACGCCCGACGAGGCGACAAAACTGGGCGTCTTCTGCACGGCACCCGCTATCCGAAGCTATGGATACAACATGTTGACAGAGATCATTGGTAC
>JAJTBP010000090.1 GCA_021286825.1 Marinilabiliales bacterium
ACCTCACCTATGAAAGGTATGTCACCACCCCTTCCGCCTACATCGATGTCCCCATCGGAGTCCGATACAAGGGGAATCGTTTTGGGAACATTCGTCCTTATATCTACGGGGGCGCGGCTTTTCGTAGGGACCTCGAAAGCAAGCGAATCTCGGAAAGCGTTGTTCACCTGAACCGAAATGGATATTATGCCGAGGTGGCGATCGGTCTCGATACCTATTTCCCCTTTTTCCGGCTCAGCAGCGAATTCAGGTTCTCCTATGGCTTGAACAACCTGATCCGTCATGACAACGACCTCAGCTCCTCCCGACCATTGCCCTACTATGGCTATATCCTGGAAAAATTGAACTCCAATATTTTTACCCTGCTGTTCTATTTTGAATAGATTATCAGCCATTTGGTGGACATCTGAGCACAGCTTACCACGCAAAGGATAAGCCATTCTGAAACAAAAGCGCTGCTTGCAGGTAAAACAGGAATCCGGAGGTCACATACTGCCGATAAGGTTAGTAGGATGGGCCGATGAAAGGCATTCCGGAAGGACTATTCCGGTTATCCTTTGGTTCCGGCAAATCGTATCAGCGAAATTCCCATGAAGAAAAATATCAACCTTACCGTTTCACCGGCAGATGCCGCCTCAAAAGTCAGACTGAGGGCAGAGGCATCCAAAGTCCTGAAGACAGATACGGACCGCATTTTTGATGTGGTGGTCCTGCGGCAATCGATCGACGCACGCAGTCCCAGAATCAGGATTCAACTTTCGGTGGATGTGTACATTGATGAACAACCTGCGCCATTGGTGAAGCCTCATTTCAATTACCCTTTCGTGGGAAGGAAAAATCCGGTTGTCATCGTAGGTGCCGGTCCGGCAGGTATGTTCGCTGCCCTCCGGCTGATTGAACTCGGACTGAAACCCATCCTTCTGGAGAGAGGCAAACCAGTGAGCGAGCGCAAAAAGGACATCGCGGCGATCCACGGAGAACAGAAGGTAAACCCGGATTCCAATTATGGATACGGTGAAGGAGGTGCCGGCACCTTCTCGGATGGCAAACTATATACCCGTTCCAAGAAGAGGGGAAATACCGGACGTATCCTGGAGGTACTCCATTTTCATGGGGCACAGGATTCAATTTTGGTGGATGCCCACCCCCATATCGGGACCAACGTCTTACCCAAAGTGGTGGGCGCGATTCGTGAAACCATTGAGAAAGCCGGAGGCGAATACCACTTCAATGCCAGGGTCGAAGAACTCGTCATTGCAGATGGGAAGGTCAATGGAGTCAGGTTGAAAGACGGATCGGTGGTAGAGGGCATTGCGGTGATTTTGGCAACAGGTCATTCAGCCAGAGACATCTATTACATGCTCGACCGACAAGGCATCGCACTGCAACCCAAGAGTTTTGCCCTGGGGGTCCGCTTGGAACACCCGCAGGAATTGATCGACAGAATTCAATACCACGGAAGCCGCAGGGGAGAATACCTGCCACCTGCCGCCTATTCAATGGTGGAACAGGTAAATGGGAGAGGGGTTTATTCCTTTTGCATGTGCCCTGGCGGTGTTGTGGTGCCTGCTGCGACTGCTCCGGGTGAGCTTGTCGTCAATGGAATGTCACCTTCCCATCGCGGAGGAAAATTTGCCAATTCCGGCCTCGTGACCGAGATCCGACTGGAGGATCTGCCCCTGGAATTCCAGAAATACGGCACCTTTGCGGGTCTCGAATTTCAACAGTCGGTCGAAAAGGCCTGTTTCATGGCCTCCGGAAACAGTCAGTTGGCACCCGCAAAGCGGATGGCCGATTTCGTTCGGAACCAGCCCTCCTCCTCTTTGCCGGACAGCTCTTACAGACCGGGATTGTTCTCTTCTCCCATGACAGACTGGTTGCCCGATTTTGTCTCCGACCGCCTCCGCGAAGGGATGCAAAAGATGGGAAACAAGAGCAGAGGTTTTCTCACCAATGAGGCTGTTGTGCTCGGTGCAGAATCGCGAACCTCCTCTCCGCTGAGGATACCCCGTTCGGACGAGACATTGGAACAGTTGCAGGTAAAAGGACTCTTTCCTTGTGGTGAAGGGGCCGGCTATTCCGGGGGCATCGTATCCTCGGCTGTCGATGGAGAAAGAGTGGCTGAAATGATCGCCCAGTTGTACAAATAGGGAACCCAATCTTCTAAGACAATCGCAACCGTCTTCTGAATTCGGCACACACGATCGAGGCAGAGACTGCCACATTCAGTGACTCCAACTGGGTTGACCCTTCTGGGAACGGGGGAATGGCAATCTTTCCCGAAAGGTACTTTTCCAGATCGTCCGAGATCCCCTGTCCTTCACTTCCCATCAGCAAAATTGCCGGTTGGGACCATTCGTTGGTATACAAATCCGCCCCACTCATGTAGGTGCCATAAATGGGAAGGGCAGATTCTCTTGCCTTTGACAAAAGACCATCCAGCGGTTGATAATGTACGGCAACCCTGGCAAGCGCTCCCATGGTCGACTGAACACATTTGGGATTGTAGAGATCGGCACAGTCGGGGGAACAGAAGATGTGGCGGATACCAAACCAGTCGGCCATGCGAACCATGGTCCCGAGATTGCCTGGATCCTGTATGCCATCCAAAGCAAGGGTAAGATCTTGGAACGGGTCGAGGCCGGGGGCAGGCCATTCAGGAATCTTGAAGAGACCGAGCAACGGCGACGGACTCCTGAAAGCCGAAATTCTTTCCATCTCTTTTTCGCTGATGCGCAGGACCTCTATGCCGGAGTGACTGGTCAGCGTGGATTCGTTTACACCCGGAGCAGCCAGGAGTAACACCGGTTCAAGTGTCGTTCCCAGGAGGTCCGAAACCAACTTCTCTCCTTCGGCAATGAAAAGCCCAAGCGACTCTCGCTCCCTTTTTTTCTGGAGCGAACGGATCCATTCTATTTTTTGTTTTGAGAGCATCTGTTCCGGCAACATTTTATTGATTCAAAAATAATTCAATTTTGATTATCGGGTTGATTATATTTGCCTTATAATAAAGTGTTGCAAGTTGAAGCATCTGTCACCCTTTTGGTCACTCCTTTCAGGTACTTTTCTGGTCGTCCTGCTTGTCACAGGTTGCCGCACGAACAAGTACGTGCCCAAAGGGGATTACCTGCTCTCGGAGGTAACCATTCATACAGACAACCATGAGATTGACAGGAACATTCTGAAGACTTACCAACGTCAGAAACCCAACACCAAAATATTCGGATTTTGGAAATTCCACCTGGGATTATACAATTTGTCATCTAAGAAAAATGAGAAGGGTTGGTTTAAACGGATCGGCGAAGCTCCTGTGATCTACGACCCCTACCTGACAGAAAAAACCAAGACCGAATTTGGAAGATATCTCCAAAACAAAGGATTTTACAATGCCGTGATCCGTGACAGTACGGTCCTTCGGGCCAATGGGAAGGCAGAGGTGCACTACTTCATCCAATCCAATACACCCTACCGGATCCATCAGTTTTCAGCCGAGATAAAGGACGATTCCCTTCGTCGTTACCTTCAGGCGAAAGAGGAGGGGAGCAAGTTGAAATCCAATGGTTATTTTGATTCTGATGAATTGAACAATGAGACCAACAGGCTTTTGAAGGAACTTCAGAACGGCGGCTATTACAAGGCTACCAGAAATATCTTCTATTACGAAGCCGACTCCACAAGGGAAAATCATTCGGTGGACCTCAAACTGATTGTAGAGAAGGAGAGCTATGCCGATACTGCCGGAAGGGTAGCCTACAAGAATCATGAACGGTATTATCTCCACAATTTCTACTACCTCAATGAAAAGGATATCCAGAGCACACTGCTCTCCGATAATGGTACAACCGACACTACCCGGAATGATACACTACGGATCGGCCACCATTTTTTTGTTTACAAGGGCAAAAGGAGGCTGAAACCGGACCTGTTGATGAATGCCAACCACATTGATGACAAGCCCTATTTCAGCCAGGAGCTGGTAGACAGAACCTATAATGACCTCTTCGCCCTCCGGTTGTTCAAGGTCGTGAACATTCGGTTTGCCGAGACAAGAGAAAAAGATGCCGCCGGCAATCCGTTACTAGATTGTTACATTCAGGTGACACCCGGATTGAACCAATCCTATAGCGCAAGTGTCGAAGGCACCAATTCACTGGGGAATCTTGGAGTGGCCGGTAACCTGGGTTATCAACACAAGAATCTTTTCCGGGGAGGAGAGGTGCTGGACCTCCAGTTTCTGGCGGCAACACAAAAACAGAGTTTCGGTGCCGGCGACTCCGCCTCAACCTTTCATACCGTGGAAACCGGCGTCGATGCACGGATTACCATTCCCAAGTACCTTGTACCTCTCATCCGAAGGAATTTCTTTGAATATTCGGCTCCACAGACCTTTTTCAACACCTCCTACAATTATCAGCAAAGGCCTGACTATACCCGGACCATTGCTCGTTTAGCCTTCGGTTATCAGTGGAAGTCATCCAATTTTACCACCCATAGGGTCAATGTGCTGGACATTAATCTGGTGAAAATGTTTGCCCTCGACTCCCTTTTCCTCGATCGGATCGAGAACCTATACATCCGCAGTTCCTACATCGACCATTCCATCACGGCTTTTAACTATTCCTATACCTACAGTACGCAGACCCAAAACAAGTCCGATTATGTGGTAACCAAATTTAATGGGGAAACAGCCGGAAACTTACTTTACGGTGTCAGAACACTCTTCGGAAATGCCAAACGTCTGGCAGATATCGGCACCATTCACCAATATACTTTCCTGAATACCCCATTTGCCCAATATCTGAAATTGGATTTTGAATACCGTCGGGGCTGGATGGATAGAATCGGCAATGGCTTTGCCGTTAGAGGGTTTGCCGGTGTTGCTTTTGCCTATGGAAATGCCGACCAGGTACCCTTTGAACGGAAATATTTCTCAGGAGGAGCCAATGGCTTGCGGGCATGGCCCATCCGTACCCTGGGACCGGGTACCTACAGGGCCGGTGCCAATGAATTTCCAAATCAGTCGGGCGACATCAAACTGGAAGGCAATGCAGAATATCGCTTTTTGCTGATGAAACCACTCGAAGGAGCTTTTTTCGTGGATCTTGGCAACATCTGGTCGGTCAAGGACAACCGTCCGGGAACTGAGTTTGCCCTGAACCGCTTCTACAAGGAAATTGCGGTGGGATCGGGATTGGGGTTGCGATACGATTTCAGCTACGTCATCCTTAGGCTTGATCTGGGAGTGAAAGTCCACGACCCTTCACTGGATGAGGGGAAACGCTGGTTGTCTCCCAACCAGTATTTCCAATCGGGGAATATCAATTTTGTCTTCGGGATCGGTTACCCCTTCTGATTTGTTTTCAGGAAACAGGTATTGAAGGCTTACGAAACTGTTTCGGTTCCCAGACTCCTATCATCGGTTACGGTCATCCGTTTTCCATAACATTCGTTTTTCTCCTGAAATTGGGGTAACTTACCTGGTTAACTCCATACCGGTATGTCAAAGCATTGGCGGAACTACTTTCTTTTTACCCATAGTGAACGCAACGGACTTCTTGTCTTGATCGCCTTGTTGATCTTGCTTATCCTGGCAAACCTGATTCTTCCCTTTTCCCGGGAGGAAACACCTCCGGAATGGCAGCATTGGAAGGAGGCAGAAAAGCCATCACCGATTCCGCCCACTTCACCCGATACTTCCCGGCGGACAGGTGTTGTCCGGCCATTTGATCCCAATCAGGCCACTTTGGTCCAACTGAGAGAGGCCGGTGTCCCCGAAGGTTTGGCAACCCGTTGGCAGCGTTATCTAGAGAAGGGAGGGCGGTTCCGGAAGCGGGAGGAGGTCTCCAGGTTGTATGGGATGACCCAAAACCTTTATAGGTCACTCGAACCCTGGCTCACCTTCCCAGAGGAGCGTCCAGTGAAGAGGAAATCGGAAAAAGAGGGAAAATCGGTTCCGACTAGAGGCGGAATGACGCAAGCGGTTTCTTCTGGTAGCATCAAAGCGGTTGAAAAGCCGAAAAGGCAGCCGATTGACCTGAACCAAGCCGATTCCCTCGCCCTGGAATCGCTTCCCGGCATAGGGCCGGTCCTCGCCTCGCGGATCGTGCGGTACAGAAAGCTGCTTGGTGGCTATTGTAGCCGGGAACAGGTAAGGGAGGTCTACGGCATGAGCGATGAACTTTACGAAAGAGCCGCCCCTTTTTTGAAAGCAGATACAGGAGCATTGCAAAAGCTGGATGTCAACTTTGTTTCACTGAAGGATCTGGGCCGACATCCCTATGTAGGGTATAAGCAGGCCAGAAAAGTAATTCGTTACCGGGATAAGAATGGCATGTTTCGAGCAAAAGTGGAGTTGGGTCAACTTTTTTCTGCTGATTCATTGAAAAAACTTTGGCCCTATCTGGAAACTGCTACAGTAAATCAGTCCATCCAGAATTAAGAAAATTGCGCCAACCCCTTGCACGAATCAATATAACTTTCTAAATTTGCGACCCGAAAAGATAACGAACAAGTAAATTATAAACCATGATTGTTATTCCAGTTAAAGACGGAGAGAACATTGAAAGAGCATTGAAACGCTTCAAAAGAAAATTTGAGAAAACCGGTGCTGTAAAAGAGTTGCGTAACCGTCAGGCATTTGAGAAACCTTCTGTTATCCGTCGTACGGAGATCAAGAAGGCCATCTACATCGAGCAGTTGCAGCGTTCAGAAGATATTTGAGGATTTCTTGTATGAAGTTGTGGTTTGAAGGATAATTTTTAGTATATTCCTTCCGATTTCAATTTCTGCTCAGATGCCAAATCTGGAGAACTTTCTCAGTTTTTTAAAATACGAGAAGCGGTATTCGGAACATACCGTTACTGCTTATGAGAAAGACCTCGACCAATTCATTCGATTCGGGAGTGAAATGGTCGGGGATTTTTGCTTAGAGACAACAGACCATCACTTGATCCGTCAATGGGTCATTTCTTTGCTGGATGATGGAATTTCGGTGATTAGCGTCAAGCGAAAACTCTCTTCCCTTCGCTCCATTTTCAAATTTCTCCTTCGGGAAGGTCATATTGCCAGGAATCCGGTGGAGCTGGTGATGATTCCCAAAAGCGGCAAGAAACTTCCGGGGTTTGTCGAAGAGAAGGAGATGAACCAGTTGCTGGAGACTCCTTTTTTTTCTCCCGATTTTGCTGGATTGCGTGACAAGGCCGTCGTATCGGTGTTTTACGGAACCGGCATGCGGCTCTCTGAATTGAAATCGATCCGTTTGAAGGATGTGGATTATGCAGAGCGATTGGTAAGGGTATTGGGGAAACGGAACAAGGAGCGGCTCATTCCCTTCCCGGCGGAAATTGGAAGAGACCTTCAGCAATATTTGACGGCGAGATCCGAAATGTTTCCGGAGAGCCCGGATTTTCTTTTCCTGACCGACAAGGGAGAGCCCATCTATGAAAAAATGATTTACAGAATTGTCAGGAAGTATCTGGAGATGGTGACGACACTTGAAAAGAAGAGCCCGCATGTGCTGAGACACACCTATGCCACCCATCTGCTGAACCGGGGCGCCGATCTGAATGCCATCAAGGAGTTGCTTGGACACTCAACGCTGGCAGCAACCCAGATCTACACCCACACATCCTTTGAAAAACTTAAAAAAATATATAACCAGGCTCACCCAAGAGCGTAAACAAGGATTATAGAACCTGCTCTCTTCGAAGAGCGTAAAGTAAAGGAGGAACAACTATGGACGTAAAAGTGCAAACAGTTCATTTCAAAGCCGATCACAAACTGCTCGACTTTTGTGAAAAACGATTGAACAAACTGGATCAGTTTTTTGACAGTGTCATCGGTGCAGAGGTGATGCTGAAACTGGAAAAAGACGAGGATCGTGAAAACAAGGTAAGCGAAATCAAGCTTTCTGTTCCTGCAAATGACCCCTTGTTTGCCAAAAAGCAGGCAAAAACATTTGAAGAGGCAATCGACCTTTCTGTTGAAGCCCTCAAAAAGCAGATTGAGAAGTACAAAACCCGTAGCAGCAACAAATAATTTTAAAAAAAGTACTGGGAATTAACTATTAGAAAAAAAAATAGTTTAAATTTGCAAACCATTTTTGAAGAGTAAAATCGGAGAAAATGGTTTGCTCTTTGGAATAGAGGATGTTCTTGTCGCAAGTGTTTAAATTTCTAATAGGGGAGATACCAAAGCGGCCAACTGGGGCAGACTGTAAATCTGCTGGCGTATGCCTTCGTAGGTTCGAATCCTGCTCTCCCCACCAGGTGCAAGACATTTCTCCGGGCAACACAGAGCATCATAAGCGGGAGTAGCTCAGTCGATAGAGCATTAGCCTTCCAAGCTGAGGGTCGCGGGTTTGAGCCCCGTCTCCCGCTCAGTTTTGCCCATTTTTACCCCGCTGTATAAAGGCGGGAACGGGACGGTTGTGAGTGAAGCTCGCGGCCTATTGGTTTAAAAAGAGATTGAGAATTGAATATATAAAACTAATAATTAAAAAAAGACTATTATGGCAAAAGCGCATTATGACAGGTCTAAACCGCACGTAAACATTGGAACCATCGGTCACGTAGACCACGGTAAGACAACCCTTACAGCCGCTATCACAATGGTATTGGCTAAGAAAGGTCTTTCTGAAATCAAGACATTCGATTCTATTGACAATGCTCCCGAAGAAAAAGAGCGTGGTATTACCATCAATACCGCTCACGTTGAGTATTCTACAGAGAATCGTCACTACGCACACGTTGACTGTCCCGGACACGCTGACTATGTGAAGAACATGGTAACGGGTGCTGCCCAGATGGACGGTGCCATCATCGTTGTAGCAGCTACCGACGGTCCGATGCCCCAGACCCGCGAGCACATCTTGCTTGCTCGTCAGGTAAACGTTCCCCGTTTGGTTGTTTTCATGAACAAAGTGGACATGGTCGACGATCCCGAGATCCTCGAACTGGTTGAAATGGAAGTTCGTGACCTGCTCTCATTCTACGAATTTGACGGTGACAACACCCCGGTGATCAAGGGTTCTGCTCTTGGTGCACTGAATGGCGAACCAGAATGGGAAGCCAAGGTGATGGAACTGATGGATGCAGTAGATACCTGGATTCCGATTCCTCCCCGCGACGTTGACAAACCGTTCCTGATGCCTGTTGAAGACGTATTCTCCATCACAGGTCGTGGTACAGTAGCTACAGGTCGTATCGAAATGGGCAAGATCCATACCGGTGACGAAATCGAATTGATTGGTCTTGGCGCTGAAAACCGCAAGACTGTTTGTACGGGTGTTGAAATGTTCCGTAAGATTCTGGATGACGGACAGGCTGGTGACAACGTAGGTTTGTTGCTCCGTGGTGTTGACAAGAAAGAGATCAAACGTGGTATGATTCTTGCCAAACCGGGTTCCATCACTCCTCACACAACTTTCAAGGCTGAGGTCTATATCTTGAAGAAAGAAGAAGGTGGTCGTCACACTCCTTTCCACAACAAATATCGTCCGCAGTTCTACATCCGTACACTTGACATTACTGGTGAAATCAATCTTCCAGAAGGAACTGAAATGGTTCTTCCAGGTGACAACATCACCATTACTGTTGATTTGATCTATCCTGTTGCTTTGAACCTTGGTCTCCGTTTCGCTATCCGCGAAGGTGGTCGTACCGTTGGTGCAGGTCAGGTTACTGAAATCGTGAAGTAATTTTTCACTCAATAATGAAGAGTCCCGGACTTTGGTTCGGGACTCTTTCATCGGACAGCTTGTCGGAAGCAATTGGTAAGTTCGACTCTTCCTGTCCGGCAGAAAAATAGTCAAACATTTCCCAATGAAATTAACGAATTATTTCACCGAAGCCTACAACGAACTGGTTCAGAAGGTCTCCTGGCCAAGCTGGAGCGAGTTACGTGGTAGTGCCGTAGTTGTTTTAGTAGCTTCCATTCTAATCGCGCTGTTGATCTTCGCCATTGACCTCACTTTCAGAGGGGCAATGCGTGTGGTGTACAGTTTTTTCTATTAATTTTTCCTGGAGAGATCCCAAATGAGCGACAGTCAACACAAGTGGTATGTTCTTAGAGCCATAGGTGGAAAAGAAAAAAAGGTCAAGGAATATATCGAAAATGAGATAGCCAATGGCGGTCTTCAGGATTTTGTTACACAGGTCTTAATTCCTACCGAAAAGGTCTTTCAGATTCGTAATGGCAAGAAGGTTGCGAAAGAACGCAATTTCTTCCCCGGATACGTTTTGATTGAAGCCACGCTGGCAGGAGAAATTCCGCACAGACTTCGTAACATTCCCAATGTAATCGGTTTCCTGGGTGATACCAAAGGGGGCGATCCCGTTCCCATGCGGTTGGCCGAGGTAAACAGGATTCTGGGGAAAGTCGACGAACTGCAGGAGAGTGGTGAAGATTTCGATGTACCATTCTTCGTCGGAGAGACCGTAAAAGTGACCGACGGACCATTCAACGGTTTCAACGGTACCATTGAGGAAATCAATGCGGAACGTAAGAAACTGAAGGTCATGGTTAAGATTTTCGGTCGTAAAACACCTTTGGAACTTAGCTTCATGCAGGTCGAAAAGGAGTAAAGTAAATTTTTTTATTAAACGTTATGGCTAAAGAAATTGCTGGATTTATCAAGTTACAGATCAAAGGTGGTGCAGCAAATCCTTCACCCCCGGTAGGACCTGCTTTGGGTTCCAAGGGCGTGAACATCATGCAGTTCTGTAAAGCATTCAACGCCAGAACCCAGGAACAGGCCGGTAAAGTACTGCCTGTTGTCATCACAGTTTTTGCCGACAAGTCTTTCGACTTTGTGGTAAAGACTCCACCCGTTGCCATCCAATTGCTGGAAGCTTCCAAGGTCAAATCAGGATCTGCAGAGCCCCATGTCAAGAAAGTTGGTTCGGTTACCTGGGATCAGGTTCGTGAGATTGCAGAGATTAAGATGCCAGACCTTAATTGCTTTTCTGTTGAAGCAGGTATGCGCATGGTAGCAGGAACTGCAAGAAGTATGGGGATAACCGTAACAGGGCAATCACCTTTTAATAACTAATTAAAGTTAAGGTTAAATGGCAAAAGTTACCAAGAATAAAAAGGCTGCATTGGAGAAACTCGAAGCCGGTAAATTGTATGATCTTCATGAAGCTTCCAAACTGGTTAAGGAGATTACCTTCACCAAGTTTGATGCCTCTGTAGACATCGATGTAAGGTTGGGAGTGGACCCGCGGAAAGCTAATCAGATGGTACGTGGTGTCGTAACTTTGCCCCATGGAACCGGGAAACAGGTACGTGTTCTGGCTTTGGTTACTCCTGACAAGGAAGCTGAAGCAACAGAAGCAGGTGCTGATTTTGTGGGTCTTGACAACTATATCGAGAAGATCAAAGGTGGTTGGACCGATGTAGATGTCATCATTACCATGCCCCCTGTCATGGGAAAAGTCGGAGCGTTAGGCCGTATTTTGGGTCCGAGAGGATTGATGCCTAACCCGAAAAGTGGTACCGTAACCATGGAAGTCGGTAAAGCCGTCAAAGAAGTCAAGATGGGTAAAATCGATTTCAAAGTGGATAAATTTGGTATCGTACACACTTCCGTCGGAAAAGTCTCCTTTGATCCCGAGAAAATTGTGGATAATGCAAAGGAATTTGTTCACACAATCCAAAAATTAAAACCCTCAGCTGCTAAAGGTACTTACATCAAAAGTATTTACCTCTCCAGCACCATGAGCCCTGGCATTCAGGTAGAGCCTAAATCCTGCCTGGAAAGTTAAAATGTTGCAATGAAAAGATCAGAAAAATTAGAGGTAATTGAACAATTGACCAGTGAGATCAATTCATACAACCATTTTTACATTGCCGATATCTCAGGTCTGAATGCCGAGGTTACAGGTAATCTTAGAAGATTGTGTAACAAGCGCGAAGTAAAACTGGTTGTTGTAA
>JAJTBP010000091.1 GCA_021286825.1 Marinilabiliales bacterium
CCTTTTTCTCCATATCGAAATCTTTTCCGGTATGCTCTACGAAAAGGTCATATTCGTGAAAGGAGTTTTCGTCAAGGATGGCCTTGATGCGCTCACGGGCTGTTTTCTTACCCATGGCAACCTGTTTTCCAATGGCTGCTTCGCCACCGCCTTGCTGAGCCTCTTTCTTTCTTCGGCGAAGGTCAAGGATGTTTCTTTTTAAAGACATAATTTTTAGCTGTTTTTGAAGTTTAGTTCTTGAAAAGAACACTCTCTCGTTGAGACAGGAGAGGGCAAAAGTACAAAATTATTCCCTTTGGAGGAATCTATTTTCGTGCCCAGTTGTACAGGACAATCGCAATGACCGAATAAATGATGTTGGGAAGCCATACAGCCAACAGCACATTGAACCCAGCCTTGAAGGCAAAAATGGTGCTGACCTGCATAAACATAATGTATGAAAAGCTGAGCATTAACCCCAATCCCAGATGAATCCCCATGCCACCCCGAATCCTTCTGGAGGCAAGGGAAACACCAATGATCGTCAGGATAAACGTACTGATCGGACCTGCCGTACGTTGATATTTTTCCTTTTCATAACTGATGACATTGTCCACGCCCCTCAGCTTTAAATCCTTGATGTATTTGTTGATCTGCCAGAAATCCATGGTCTCTTCCTTGGAATTCTGCTGACCGAATTCAGAGGGCAACATCCTAAGGGTGGTATCGATCTGCGCTCCTTTGGTAATCTTTTCCGTTGATCCGATCATGTCACGCACAAAATAATCGTGAATGACCCATTTCTTCTTTTCACGGTCCCACTTGATGTAATCCGCAATCAGCTTGGATTTCAACTGTGTCCCTTCAAATTTCTCAATGGTGAACTTGTATCCTACATCCGCACGATTGTTGTAACTCTTCATGTAAATAAACAATCCTGGCTCCAACTGCCGGTGAATGTTGCGATCCAGGTTTACATATTCATTTTTAATGTAGGTATTTCGGAAATTTACCCTTGCCTGGGTAGCCGGCGGAATGACAAAATTGCTCAGGATCCAGGACATGCCTGCGATGATGCCGGATGCCACCATGTAGGGCCGCATCATCCGTTTGTAACTGATGCCGCTCGACTGAATGGCAATGATCTCCGAGTTGTAAGCCATCTTGGAGGTAAAGAAGATCACGGCGATGAAGGTGAAGAGCGCACTGAAAAGATTGATGAAATAGGGAATGAAATTGAGATAGTAATCGACAACAATGGCTTTGAGCGGAGCCTTCTTGGAGATGAAGTCATCGATGTTCTCCGACACGTCAAACACGATCACAATACTGATAATCAAAGCGATTGCCAAAAAGAATGTTCCCAGGTATTTTTTGATGATGTACCAGTCAACTCTTTTCAGATATTTGTTTGCCATTCGCATTCCGTTTTTGAAAATTCACTTGCTCCGTCCTGGACATCCCACTTAAAACGAGATCTTTGGAGCCGAAATCCAACGCATGGACTCCTGCAAAGGTAGCCATTTTTCCTTGGCCCCTCGCATGAGAAAAAGGATTAGAGCCGTTTCTTCAGGCGGATCACCATCTCTGCTTTCCAGGAAGAGAAAGTTCCGGCCAGAATCTGCCGTCTGGCTTCATCGACCAGCCACAAGTAGAAGGCGAGGTTGTGCAGGCTGCCGATCATGGGACCCAGCATCTCCCCTGCCTTGAAGAGATGCCGCAGATAGGCCTTTGAATATTCCTGGTCGACAAAAGAATCACCTTCCGGATCGATCGGAGAAAAATCGGTAGCCCACTTGTTGTTCTTGATGTTGATGATGCCGTTTTTGGTAAAGAGCATGCCGTTTCTGCCATTTCGGGTCGGCATCACGCAATCGAACATGTCAATTCCCCTGTCGATCCCTTCCAGGATGTTCACAGGTGTTCCGACGCCCATCAGGTACCTTGGCCGATCCAGCGGCAGAATGTTGTTGACCACTTCGATCATGGCATACATATCTTCTTCCTTCTCTCCAACGGAAAGTCCGCCAATGGCATAACCATCGGCACCCAACCGGACTACATGCTCGGCAGCCTTTTCCCTCAGGTCGGGATAGACACATCCCTGGACAATGGGGAAAAGAGACTGGCTGTAACCATATTTGGGGGAGGTACTGCTGAATCGGTCGACACAACGCTCCAGCCAGCGCTGGGTCAGTTCCAGCGATTTTTTCGCATAATCATAATCTGCGTCGCCCGGGGTACATTCGTCGAATGCCATGATGATGTCGGCCCCAATGGAACGCTGGATGTCCATGACATTCTCAGGCGTAAAAAGATGGCGCGAACCATCAATGTGGGATTGAAACCTGGCTCCCTCTTCGGTCAGCTTACGGATATCCCCGAGGGAAAATACCTGAAATCCGCCACTGTCCGTGAGAATGGGTTTGTCCCAGCCGTTGAACCGATGCAATCCGCCAGCCATCTCCAACACTTCTGTCCCGGGTCTGAGATACAGGTGATAGGTATTTCCAAGGATGATCCTGGCTTTTACATCCGCTTTCAAATCCCTGAAATGGATTCCCTTCACGGAACCAACGGTCCCAACAGGCATGAAAACTGGCGTTTCGATGGTTCCGTGATCGGTATGGATCAATCCGGCCCTTGCCTTGGAACCACCGGATGTATGTTGCAGGTCAAATTTCATTTTCGGGATTTCTCGGCGCAAAGATAGTCATTAAAGCAAAATCTGATTTCCATGGAAATCTGTACTCAATTAAAAAATGGAGCCAAAAATAGGTACTTACAGTGGCTTTGTGTATTTTTGGAAACTTTTGTGTGGCAGATATGACGATAGATTTTCTGGATTTTCAATTGACCCCGGAGGAAATTGCAGCACTCCTCGTATTTGGATTGGCCTTTATCATCCAGCTGATCTATATGATCTTACTCATACGGTTTATTTTCAGCAACCGACCCAAAAACCAGGAGACGGTTCAACCCTCCATCTCGGTTGTGGTCACTTCCAGAAACTACAAAGATCACCTGAAGGAGCTGCTTCCCATACTTCTTTCCCAAGATTACCCGGATTATGAAGTGGTGGTGGTCGATGATTGTTCCACGGATGGCACCGATTGGTTGCTTGCGGAGATGAAGATCAGTTACGGCCATCTGAAAACCACACGAATCATCCAGGAGACTGATTTTCCAAATGCCCTTGCCATCACAATCGGTGTCAGGGCATCTTCCAAGGATTGGATGATCTTCCTGAATCCCCTTAGTAAGATCCACGACAAAGACTGGCTGAAATCCTATGCCGAGAAACTCGGTCCCAGCAAAGAGGTCTCCATTGGATACATGAATTACAGGGAGGCCAAGGGAGGTTACAAGAGCTGGATCCGTTTTGAAAATTTCAGTGCTTACCTCCTATCGGGAGCAGGCAAGGCTTTTGGGGTCATGATGCCGGTGTTCGAACAGAACATTGCCTACCGCCGGGAGACTTTTCTCCGGCTCAGGGGATTTGCGGCCGTCCTGGATTCGCCCTTCAGCGAAAATGAACTATTCATCAACAAGATCGCCACTAAAAAGAATGCAACGATACACATGTGTCGCAGCACGGCCATCTCGTTCCTGGGAGAAACAGAATGGATCGACTACACCGAATACAAGAAGAAGCAACTGATGTTGCGCAGAAAGTTTACTTCGGGACAACGATTTTTCCGTTTCCTCTCATTGTTCAGCAGGTTTCTGCTGACCGCCTCACTGGTGGTCCTGCTCATCCTGTCCCAGTTTAGATTCTGGATCCTGGGCATTTGGGGATTCCTGCTGTTGATGGATATGATTTGGATTGCTGTCGCCACCAAAAAACTCGGGGAAAAGAATTTTCTGCCCATGATTTTGATCTACAGAACTTTTCTTCCCGTGATGAATTTTTTCTTCGTAGTCAACCAAATATTTACAGGCAATAAGAGAAAATGGAAGTAAACCAGGCTCCTTCCGGTAACGCGAAGCGGGATATTGAATTGGTAGAAGCCGCCCGAAAAGGGAGTGAGAAGGCCTATGCCGATTTGATGCGCCGTTACAAGGATACGATTTATTTCATGTTGCTCAAGATGGTCAACAACCGAACCGATGCCGAAGACCTTACCATCGAGGCATTCGGTAAGGCCTTTACAAATATTCACCAGTATACGCCGCAATACGCATTCAGTACCTGGCTCTTCAGGATCGCCTCCAACAATGCCATCGATTTCATGCGTAAGAAACGGGCCATCACCGTACCTCTTGAACCCACCTCGGGCGACAAACAGGTGAGCGGCGAATACAACTACAATGCCAGGTCCGATGGCTTTAGCCCGGAGGAAAGTATCATTAGGGATCAAAATGCATTGATTCTCAGAAGAATGGTGGCAAAACTCAAGCCGCGTTACCGGAAACTGCTGGAACTGAGGTATTTTCAGGAATACTCCTACGATGAAATTGCCAAAGAACTCGAACTGCCTTTGGGTACGGTTAAGGTACAGCTCTTCCGTTCGCGCGAGATGTTGTTTGAATTGTTGAAAAACAACGAGATCTCCAAATAAGCGCTTCATGGAAACCCATCCGGAACTTGAAATCCTGCTCAAATATTTCCCAAACCTTTCAGCCGACCAGTGTCATCAGTTTGAGATGCTTGGACCACTCTACCACGAATGGAACGGGAAAATCAACGTGATCTCCAGAAAAGACATTGGAGAGCTGTATGTAAGGCACATTCTCCACTCACTGGCAGTAGCGCGGATCATTCATTTCAAGCCGGGTACCACTTTGCTCGATGTGGGCACAGGGGGTGGTTTTCCCGGAATTCCCCTGGCCATCCTCTTCCCTGACTGCAGGTTCCATCTGATCGACTCCATTGGCAAGAAAATCCGTGTCGTGGAGGAGGTCGCGAAGGCCATCCGACTCAACAACGTAAGTGCCAGTCAGACCCGGGTGGAAGATATCAGGGAGAAATACGATTTCATCATCAGTCGAGCGGTCACAGCCTTTCCGGATTTTGTCAAGATGGTGAGAAAAAATGTCTCCGCTCAATCTAAAAATGCCCTGCCCAATGGGATTCTCTATCTGAAAGGCGGAGATTTCGGAGATGAACTGCTCCCTTTCCGGTCGACCGCCGAGTTGTTCGATTTGTCGGGAATCTTTCCTGAATCCTTTTTCGAGACCAAGAAACTGATCTTTCTGCCCATACGATAATCTAAAATCGATATAAATTTTTCACTATTTCGCCAATCGTTTGTACACAAAAGAAAAAAAAACTATTTTTGCACTCCTCAAATAGGGAAAAATACAAACTATAGTATATCACAGAGATGAAAAGAACATTTCAACCTTCTAACAGAAAAAGAAAGAACAAGCACGGTTTTCGTGAGAGGATGTCAACCTCCAACGGCCGTCGCGTACTGAGCGCACGCCGCGCAAAAGGTCGTCACAAGTTGACAGTTTCCGATGAACCGAGCCACAAGAGATAAAAAATCATCATTCGGTTGTGATATACAAAAGGTAAAGAACTGGGTTCTTTACCTTTTGTATTTTATAGCCCTTTCACGCCACTCCCTTTTCAAAAAACGTACCTTTACGGTCAATCTTTCGTAGAAAAGGTTGAATGAAATTTTCTATGCATGCGTGCTACATTGGTATCCCTTTTTGAACAAAACGGCGTTTCTTCCGCATTGATCGGAATCGCCGAAAAGGTTGTTGCTGCGGAACGCCTATCCGTCCCTGAAGGACTACTCCTATACCAGGAAGGATCCCTTCCATTTCTGTCGGTACTTGCCTCGGTTGTCCGGCGTCGAATCAACGGAGACCAAGTCTTTTATAACAAAAATATCCATCTGGAACCCACCAATATTTGTGTAAACCACTGCGCATTTTGCTCTTACCGTCGCCGGAAGGGTGAAGAGGGCTGTTGGGAGCTGAGCATTGAAGAATTGGCCAATCTCGCTGCTGAACATGCCTTGACGGGTATCACGGAAGTCCACATCGTTGGAGGGGTTCATCCCGATCGTGACCTTCACTTCTATGTTGATCTCCTGAAAGAGGTGGGTCGTACGGCCCCTGGAGTGCAGATCAAAGCCTTCACTGCGGTCGAAATCGATGCCATGTGCAAATTTGCATCGATGGGTGTCAGAGAGGGTCTCTCCCGACTGAAGGAGGCAGGGCTGGTTTCCATGCCTGGCGGCGGAGCGGAGATCTTTGATGAAGAGATCCGGCGTAAGATCTGCCCGGACAAGGCCAATACACAAGAATGGCTGGAGATCCACAGGACAGCCCATGAATTGGGCATACCCACCAATTCGACCATGCTTTACGGATTGATTGAAAAATATGAACACCGGGTCGACCACATGAACCGTCTTCGGATGCTTCAGGACGAAACAGGAGGTTTCAATGCTTTCATCCCGCTGAAATTCAAGCATTACAACAACCGATTCTCGCATGTCAGGGAGACAACTACGGCGGAAGACCTGAAGAATTATGCCGTTTCCAGAGTATTTCTGGACAACATCCCCCACCTGAAAGCCTACTGGCCGATGATTGGAAAAATGGTCGCCCAACTTTCGCTGGCCTACGGTGTAGATGACCTCGATGGCACCATCGATGACACCACCAAAATCTATTCGATGGCAGGATCAGAAGAGCAATCTCCAGTAGCCACCACCGGACAACTGGAGGCGATGATCACTGGAGCGGGATATCAACCGGTAGAAAGGGATACCCTCTACAACATCCTCTCAAAATAGACCAGAAACGAAGCGGGACAAATTCCTCTGTCTTGGGTGACCAGCACAAGGGGCATCGATGATTTGCTCGGCAATGTCATGAAAATTTCCTATTTTTACGGGCAATTTTCAACCTTTCACGATGTCACTCAAGGAATTTTTCCTCAGTAAAATCTTTAGAAAACACCTTCTGGCCGCTCTTTTGCTGACCGTGGTGCTGTTGTGGTTAACCATCGTGATCCTCTCTTTTTACACCCACAAAGGGGAGAGCTTGCCGGTGCCCGACTTCTCCGGCCTTACCCTCAGTGAGGCCAAAGCCATGGGCAAGAAGATGGACCTGCGCTTCGAGATTGAAGATTCCGTATTCAAAGCCAACAGACGGCCGGGTACGGTCCTGATGCAAAATCCTGGTCCCGGAAGGAAGATCAAATCTGGAAGACTCATCTATCTTACCTTGGTATCTGCGATACCTGGACAGGAAGAGGTCCCGCAATTGACCGATATCTCGCTTCGTCAGGCAAGGGTACTCCTTGAATCCAAAGGCTTTACCATAGGAAAGATTGATTTTATCCCATCTGAGTTCAATGATTTGGTTCTGGAGCAGAAATGCAAGGGAATCCCGATCACTCCGGGAACCCGCCTCGACAATGGTTCCGTCATTGATCTCGTGGTAGGCCAAAGTGCTGGGAATGGGGAAACGACCATCCCAGATTTCACTGGCATGACGCTGGCGGAACTGCAGATCACCCTGGATCTGAAAAGGCTTCAGGCTGGTTCCATCGTTTTTGATTCTTCCATCCAATCCCATACCGATTCTGTAGAAGCGAAAGTAATCAGTCAGTCACCCGCCGCAGACTCTACCGTTTTTGTCCCTTCCGGTAGTCTGGTAAATCTGAACCTCTCCCGGAAAACAGGCGAATAACTCCCAAGTCCCCTCCATGAAAACATACGATGAAGATCTTGAGGATTTGGATTTCCCGGAGGAGAATGAAGAAATTCCAGGACAATTTGAGCATCACAAAATCATAGCAGATCCGGGGCAGGGTCTGATGAGGGTAGACAAATTCCTCTCCAACCGAATTCTGGGCACTTCCAGAAACCGTATCCAGATGGCTGCAGAAGCGGGTAGCATCCTGGTCAATGGCAAACCGGTCAAATCCAACTATCGGGTCAAACCCCTCGATGAGGTGACCGTAGTGATGGATTATCCACGTCGCGAATTGAAGATCCTTGCGGAGGAGATGCCCCTTGACATCGTTTACGAAGACGATGAGTTGCTGGTCGTCAACAAGCCGGCAGGATTGGTGGTCCATCCGGGACATGGCAATTACAATGGCACGCTGGTCAACGGATTGGCATTCCGGTTCAAGGGATTGCCGCTCTATGGCGGGGATGATCCACGCCCGGGACTCGTGCACCGGATCGACAAGAATACCTCCGGGTTGTTGCTGGTGGCCAAGACAGAGACGGCCAAGCTCAATCTTGCCATGCAGTTTTTCAGAAAAACCACCAAACGGGAGTACGTGGCACTGGTCTGGGGCAACATGGCCAACGACGCGGGAACCATCGAAGGGAACATTGGCCGAAGCATGAAGGATCGACAGGTATTTACCGTTTACCCGAAAGGGGATCATGGGAAACCTGCCGTGACCCACTATCGGGTATTGGAAAGACTTGGTTACGTCAACCTGGTTGAATGTGTGCTGGAAACCGGCAGGACACATCAGATACGGGTACACATGAAAGAAACCGGCCACCCACTGTTCAACGATGAGGTATATGGCGGAGACAAAATCCTGAAAGGAACCACATTTGCCAAATACAAACAGTTTGTCGAGAACTGCTTTCAACTACTTCCCCGTCAGGCACTGCATGCCAAGACGCTGGGATTCATCCACCCGGTTACAGGAAAGGAGATGATCTTTGACTCCGAATTGCCCGACGACATGAAACAGGTCATCGAAAAATGGAGAGCCTATACCGCCGGAAGAGAATAGGAAAAGTCTCTCCCTAACTTGCGATTTCATTTGAGAAATCGTTACGGATTCAGTATACTTGTCCAACCCTAAATCACCGACGAAAGACGAAGGCATCTGGCCGGAGGTTTTGGTCCATATCATCTTAAAATCGTCTACATGAGAAACATCGCAATCATCGCCGGAGGAGACTCCTCGGAATATGTTGTCTCCGTAAAGAGCAGTGCCAACGTCATCAAGGCCATCGATACAACCCTTTTTACCCCCTGGATGATCTCCATCCGGAATGGAGCCTGGGTGGTAATGGATGAGGGAGTGGAACTTGCCACCGTCAACAAGGACGATTTCTCCTTCCTCCTGAACGGACAGAAGATCACTCCGGAATATGCCTACATCATGATCCATGGAACCCCCGGGGAAGATGGCAACCTGCAGGGATATTTCGAGATGCTGGGGATCCCCTACTCCTCCTGCGGCGTGCAATCATCAGCCCTGACCTTCAACAAAAATTTCTGCAACCAATACCTCCGTTCCTACGGAATTCCCATCGCCAGATCTGTCCGGATCAAGGCCGGTGAGAAATTTGATCCACAAGACCTGGCCCAGTTACTCGGACTTCCCATGTTCGTCAAACCCAGCGCTGGCGGTTCAAGCTTTGGTGTCACCAAGGTCAAAACCAGCCAGGAGATCGAAGCGGCAGTGGTTCATGCATTGAACGAAAGCCCGGAAGTGTTGGCAGAGCAGTTCATTGATGGGAAGGAATTTACCTGTGGCGTGATAGGAATTGATAGCGACATCACCGTCCTGCCTGTGACAGAGGTCATCCCGAAAAAGGAATTCTTCGATTATGAAGCCAAATATACGCCAGGCATGGCCGATGAAATCACACCTGCCAGGATCAGTCAGGAGTTGACCCAAAAGGTTCAAAAGATCACCCGACAAATTTATCAACTCTGCAATTGCAAGGGGATCGTGCGGGTCGATTACATCCTGAAAGGAGAGACCTTCTATTTTCTGGAGATCAACACCGTGCCGGGAATGACGGCTACCAGCTTCATCCCCCAACAGATCAAGGCTGCCGGAATGGACCTGACTACCGTGCTGACAGACATCATAGCAGCCGGATTGCGGAACAAACAGGCCTAGCGATCCCCCGATATCCAACCTGCCAGAATTCGTACGGAGGTTCGTTCCCTCTTTAAGAAAAGTTATGAACAACCACCCACTTTCCTTGTTAATAGGTGTTCGTAACTTTCTCCATATGCTAATTCCTGAAGTTAATGCGCTGAACGAGGGAATGCTACTCTGTTCATTCCTCAAATCACGTTTTTTTCGAATTGTCCTTACATTTGAAGGAGCAGCAACCTGATACATACGATCCTGTTATTCAATCATCTATGGCCGAAGCACCTAAAAATTTTCGCAACAAAACCAAACCTGCCACCACCATTGAACAACTCAATACCTATTATGGCAAGGTACCTCCCCAGGCCACTGAAGTGGAAGAGGCGGTATTGGGGGCATTGATGTTGGAGAAGGATGCCTTTCATACGGTTCAGGCCATTCTGAAACCGGAAAGTTTCTACAAGGAAGAGCACAAGAAGATCTTTACTGCGATTCGGGAACTTGCAGCCAAGGAAAAACCGATTGACCTGTTGGTCGTCACACAGGCGCTTAGAAACAAAGGGGAGTTGGAAGAGGTTGGCGGACCGCTCTACATTACGCAGCTTACTTCGAAGGTTGCTTCTGCGGCCCACATCGAATTTCATGCCCGCATCATCGCCCAAAAATACATCCAGCGGGAGCTGATACTCATCTCTTCCGAGATCCAAAGCAGGTCGTACGAGGATACGATGGAATTGAATGACCTGATCGATTTTGCGGAATCGTCACTTTTCAGGGTCACTGAAGGGAACATCACCAAAGAATCGCAACCCATCAAACCCCTGTTGCACAAGGCGGTTGAGCAGATCGAACACAACTCGAAGAAACCGGACGGTTTAAGTGGTGTTCCATCGGGATTTACCAAACTCGACCAGATTACCAGTGGTTGGCAAAAGACGGACCTCATCATCATAGCCGCCCGCCCTGCCATGGGTAAGACGGCTTTTGTCCTCACCATGGCCCGAAATATGGCAGCCATTCACAAGGTTCCCGTGGCGGTTTTCTCTCTGGAGATGTCTTCGCTGCAATTGGTCAACCGATTGATCTCGGCTGAGACGGAACTGGGTTCGGACAAGATCAAGAGTGGTAGGCTGGAAAACTGGGAATGGGAAGTATTCAACCGGAAACTCAAGACCCTGGAGGAAGCCCCCCTCTACATCGACGACACCCCTGCCCTTTCCATTTTTGAATTCAGGGCAAAATGCCGGCGATTGAAAATGCAGTACAACGTGGGCATCGTCGTTGTCGACTACCTTCAATTGATGACTGCTGGAAGTGACATGCGAGGGAACCGCGAACAGGAGGTGAGCATGATCTCACGAAACCTCAAGGCCATAGCCAAGGAGATCGACATCCCGATCATCGCCTTGTCACAGCTGAACCGCTCTGTCGAATCACGTGACGGGAAAAGGCCGCAATTGTCTGACCTTCGGGAATCCGGGGCCATTGAGCAGGATGCCGACATGGTCATGTTCATCCACAGACCGGAATATTATGGCATCCAGCAGGATCAGGATGGCAATTCCCTCAAGGGGATCGCCGAGATCATCGTTGCCAAGCATCGAAACGGGGCTGTGGGTGAGTTTCACCTGGCCTTCAAATCACAGCTTGCGCGGTTCAGCAACCTGGATCCGTCGCAGGAGGAGAATCCGGTGGGAGACCTGCATCCTACCCACAACCGGAATGTTTACCACTCAAAAATGAATACGGAATACAGTACTCCTGAGGTGGAGAAGGGCAACGATTTCGATAAGCCCGGTTTCGGATACGCCGACATCACGCCATTTTGACGCTGGCATAAGGTAGGGTCCGACTGATTTGGAGTGATGGACTCAAAAGTTTCTGGTTCCGTTCAAAGCAAAAAAAAAGCCCCGCGAAGGGCTTTTTTTTATGCTTGGATCCGTATCATGGATTTTGTGTTCCGAGATTTGGATTGGCGTTGAACTCATCCTTTGGAATGAGCCACTCCCACTGGTTGTCACCGGCAGCAACTGAAGAGATCAGGGCCACTGATGCAGGGAAGTTGGCACAAGTCCTGTTAAGGGCTGAATTGGTACGCTTCAGGTCG
>JAJTBP010000092.1 GCA_021286825.1 Marinilabiliales bacterium
CCATACTACCGGCCTTGCCGTTTTCGAGGATCGCCCACTGTGCTGAATATTGCCCAAAGGGAATTCGGCAGAAGGAAGGTTTTCGGTCTATATCCGCAATTCAGAAGGTGACGGTTTTGTCGGCCCACGCGACCATTTCGACACAATCCACCATGGTTGAGATGGGACAGACCTCCAGGGTCTCTTCCAATCCTCTGGAGCGGATGCAGGTGCCGCATGCCAGAATTTCACCACCGGCAGCGGCAAAGAGCCTAAGCTGATCTCCCGCGGGATAATTGGGGTGTGCAATGCCTTCGCATGTAACGGCTTCTCCCATCAGGAATAATTTTACGGCATGACCGTTTTTCAAGGCTGTCAGGGCAAAACGGCAGCCATTCCAGGCTTTTTCCGGTTCAGCGGTCTCCAAAATAATTCCGAGTTTCATAGACTGAAATTTTTTAAACTTTTCAAAGTTGCGATCCGCCGACAGGCGTAATTTTTTGTTTGATGGATTACTTACCAGTGATCCCCAGGAGACTCTTACCCGATGCCTTCAACAAACCCACCGACCAACGGATGATCACCAATGACCCGAGTACTGCCACTGCTGCATCGAGCCAAACGATCCGGAACAGCATGGCTCCGATGAGTCCGATGATGGCGGCTACGCTGGTGAGTGCATCGGCCAGGACGTGCAGGTAAGCCGCTTTGATGTTGTGGTCGCTTTCGTTGTGGTGATGATTGAGCAGCAAGGCGCTGACCAGGTTCACCAACAGTCCGACCACCGCTACAAGAATTGCTTCACGAAACCGAATCTCTACCGGATGTTGGATCCGGCCAAAGGCTTCTACCAGAATGACGAAGGCGAATACCAGCAGAAGCAACCCGCTTGTGTAGCCAGAGAGGGAGAGAATCTTGTCCGTATCGCCGGTAAAATCCCCATTGTGCTTCAACTTCCTGACCATTCGGTAGGCCAGCCAACTCAGGCCAATGGCCAGCACGTGTGATCCCATGTGGATGCCATCGGCAAGCAGTGCCATGGAATGGGTCAGCCATCCTGCTGCAATCTCGGCGATCATGGTAACCGCTGTCAGCAGGGTTACAAAGGCGGTCTTCTGTTCGTGGTGGTGGGCAGGATGCATCCTTTGGCTGTTGTTTGGGGTTAACCGGAAATTTTGGCTGACCTGAGTCGAAGGCTGTTGGTCACGACAGAGACAGAGCTCATGGCCATTGCTCCCCCGGCGATCATGGGATTGAGCATGAAACCCCAGAGGGGATAGAGGATGCCGGCGGCGACCGGGATGCCAATGAGGTTGTAGACGAAAGCCCAAAAGAGATTTTGGCGGATCGCTGCCAGGGTCTTTCCAGAAAGGCGGATCGCCTTTGGCACCTGTCGCAGATCGGAGGAGATCAGGGTCATTTTGGCCACGTCCATGGCGATGTCTGATCCCCTGCCCATGGCAATGCTGACATCGGCCAGCGCCAGGGCTTCCGAATCATTGATGCCGTCGCCAACCATGGCCACCACCTTCCCCCCTTGCTGTAAGGAGCGGATGAAAGATGCCTTTTCTGAAGGCAAGACACCTGCCTTGAAGTGATCGATGCCAACTTTGGCTGCGACAGCCCTGGCCGTTTTTTCATTGTCACCGGTCAGCATGTAAACTGCGATCCCCATTCGCTTCAATTCTGCCACAGCCGCGGCCAGTCGTTGGTTGATGGCCAGGAAAATGACGGTGTTGGCTTCCGACTCCAACCTTTCGCGGATGGCCTGAGAGGCTCCATCCACGATGATGCCGGCCTCGTTCATTAGTTTTTCGTTGCCAGCCAGGCAATGGGTTTCTCCGAAACGGGCTTTCACACCCGAACCGGTCACGCTCTCGAAGGAATCGGGCGTGAGTGGTTCGGTGATCATCTCTTTGAGAGAGGTTACAATGGCCTCTGCCAGTGGATGTTCCGAAACCGCTTCCATGGCAGAAAGGTAATGGGCCGCCATGCTTTTTTCATCTCCTTCCACCAACCAATGGATGGCGGTAGTCACCGGTTTCCCCTCACTGATGGTCCCGGTCTTGTCGAGTACTACGGTATCGATCCGGTGGGCCATTTCAAGGCTGGCCGCATCGCGGATCAGGATGCCATTTTCGGCCCCCTTTCCGACCCCCACCATCACTGCAGTCGGTGTGGCCAGACCAAGGGCACAGGGACAGGCGATGACCAGGACCGAAACCATGGCAAGCAGGGCATGGGAGAGAACATTTTCCTGTCCAAAGGTCATCCAGATCCCAAAAGTGAGCAGGGAAAGCATCAGAACAGCTGGCACAAAGATGGCTGCCACTTTGTCGACCTGTCTTTGAACGGGGGGTTTGCTTCCCTGGGCATCCCGAACTACCCGGATCATTTGTGCCAGCACCGTCTCACTGCCCACCTTGTGTGCGAGCATGGTGAAGCTACCCTTTTGGTTGAGTGTCCCGGCATAGACGCGGCTTCCGGGCTGTACCTCTACCGCCATGGATTCGCCGGTTATCGAGCTTTCATCGACAAATGAGGTGCCCGAAAACAGCTCACCATCCACCGGTATTTTGTCTCCTGGCCGCACCAGCACACGGTCCATCACCTGGACCAGGGCCAGAGGCTTGACCTTCTCGGATCCATCGGGACGGATGATTGTGACGGTCTTGGGTTGCAGTCCGATCAGTTTTCGTATAGCCGAGCCTGTGTTGGCTTTTGCCTTTTCCTCCAGTACCTTGCCCAACAGGACAAAGGCAATGACCACCGCGGATGCCTCAAAATAGACCGGTGGGTGAATCCCTCTTGCATGCCATACCTCCGGAAAGAGGGTGTTGAAGGCGCTGAAAAGCCAGGAGATGCCGGTGCTGAGGGCCACGAGGGTGTCCATGTTGGCCGACCCGTGTCTGGCTTGTTTGAAGGCATGGATAAAGAAACTCCTGCCAAACCACACCACGACCGGCGTGGCCAGTAACATCATCACCGGATTGGCATAGGGCCAATCCATCCCGAACATGCCCAGGATCATGACCGGAAAGGCCAGTAGGGAGGCACCGATGGTTCTTCTGAGCAGACGCTTGTAATGGCGTTGTTGAATGATCTCTTGCTCCTTTTCGTTGGCCTCCTCGATCAACAGATCGTAACCGATGGCCCTGACGGCATGTTGCAGGGTATCGGGGTTGGCATCTGCCTCATCGAACTCTACCTGAACGGAAGCACTGGCAAAATTGACGTAGACCGATTTAACCCCTTTCTGTGTTTTCAATTCTCCTTCCACACGCAACGCACAGGATGCACAACCCATGCCGGTTACAGGAAAACTTTTCTTGATGGTGGATGACATTCCAGAATGTTTTTACAAAGATAAATGAGAATGATGATTTCCAAACAAATGAAAATATGAAAATAAGTAGATGCAAGATAGACCGACACAAAAGCCATGGACCATTTGACGAATGCTGGCTTTGGTGTCTATTGCATCACTGGCTCAAAGGATCTTATGGCGTTCTGTAAAGGCAACATTCTGGCAGGGCTGAATAGGCGGCATCGGATGCTTTGTCCAATTCCGTATCATGGCCAGCACCGGCCAGCGCGGCAGAGAGGGTATTCTCCGAGATAAGGTTGCTCTGGTAACGGAATCTCAGGATCTTTTGTTGTTTGTCCCAAACGGCAGAAAGTACCCCTTTTTGTCCAGCCGCGACCTTTTCGATCCGCTCTTTGCACATGTCACAATTGCCGGCAACATGCAAGTGACCCTCCTTCACCGCAGGATCGGAAGGGGTCACTGCCTCAGGTGGCAAGGAGCTCTCTTGATTCATCATACTGCTTTTTCCCTCCAACTGGGCGGAGGCATCGACGGCGAAAGTGCCTTCCGTGACAATTGTATCACCCTCCTTGAGTCCGTCGGTTACAACATATCCGGAACCGATGGAGGCTCCCAGTTGTACCTCCCGGAGCCGAAAGGTACCCGCCTCTTTTTGCCCGACGTAAACGAGGGATCGCTTGCCTGTCCACAAAACCGCCGATTTGGGTAGAATGAGCTTGTCGGAAGCACCCGATTTTCCCGATGTTACCCAACCCGTGACAAACATCCCGGGTTTGATATGTCCCTGGTCGTTGTGGATTTCGACCCTGGCCCTTGCCACCCGTGTGGTCGGATCGATGACGGGATCAATGAATCGCAGCACCCCTTCGAATTGTTTTTCAGGCAGGGCCTGGATGGAATAGGCAATTCTATCGCCGGTTTGAAGCCGGGGCATATCCTGTTCATAGAGGTCAAACAGCACCCACAGTCTTGAAAGATCTGTGATTTCAAACAGAACAGCCCCGGGTGAGAGATAATCTCCATTGTTGATCCTTCGGCTGGTCACGATACCGGAAAAGGTTGCCCGTATCTCCCATTCGGTCTTGATTTTCCCAGTGGTTTCGATCTCGTGGATCTGATCCTCCCCCAATTTCCATTGTCTCAATTTTTGGCGGGCGGCTTCGGTAATCTCGGGATGGTCCTTGTCAGACCTGAGGCTTTCCAGCAATTCCTGCTGGGCGGTCACGAGTTCCGGTGAATAGATGATGGCCAGGGGATCGCCTTTGCGAACCTGCTCACCGGTATAGGAGACCAGCAATTTTTCTACCCGACCTCCGATATAGGCAACCTGGTTTCGTACCTGTCGTTCATCGGTTTCTACTTTGCCGAACAACCTTAACTCGCCTGACGCTTTCCCTTTCGTTACGGTTGAGCTCCTGATTCCAGCCGTCCGGATGGCTTCAGGCGTCAAATGGATAGCCTGATCGTTGCTCATGCCTGGTGTTGACTGATGGAGTCTGATCAGGTCCATGGCGCAGATCGGGCATTTGCCCGGTTTATCCTTTCTGATTTGCGGATGCATGGAGCAGGTCCATACCTCCTCTTTCGGAAGATCCGATTTTGCCTCGGGAAGAGTCGGTGATTCACTGGAAGGGTGGAACAACAGCCAGCCCAGGAGGAGTCCGGCCAGCAACAATCCGACCGGATAGAGGATGCTTTTTATTTTTTGCTTATTCATGGGATTCCATCTTTGTTTGGGTAGGTGTAAAGATTACCGGAATGTATTTGGAGACCAACGCAAGTGCCGTATGGGTTGCCGCCACTGCTTCCGTTCTTTTGAATTTGTTGTCCAACAGCTCTCTTCGGAGAGACAACAGGTCATTCAGACTGGATCCGGAGGCGGCAAAGGTGCGGAGATAGATGCGGTAGGATGCTTGGGCCAGACGGTTTTGTTCTTCCCAAAAGGTTGCCTTTCTCGCAGCATCCCGGAAGGCCCTGCATCCCTCCGCGTACTCCACCACCAGTTCCTGGATGGCAGCCTGTCGGCCCGCCTCGCCGGACTTCAGCATCCATGAGGTCTCATGGGCCATTTCCCGGTATTTTTTTCTGTAGAGGGGCAAAGTGAGGGTGACCATCGGCATCACCATGTCTTTCCCATTCATCTCGGAAGTGGACATTGGATTTTTGCCAAAGAGCGAATAGTCGATGCCCAGCCCGATCATGGGATAGCCCATCGCCTTTACCATCCGTTGTCTTGCCTGGAGGGATTGGTTCTCCAGATCCTGCATGGCCACCATCGGACTACGGGCGATCAGACTGTCGAGAGGCCAGTCGGTCAGGAGCTCAGCAGCGATCGGTGCCAGCGAATCGGGAAGGGCCACAGTCAGGGTCGTTGCCCGGTTCAGCAAAGTGTTGAATCGGATCCGTGCTGTCTCGTGCTTTTCATCCAATTCCTGCCTTTTGTTTTCCAGGGATTTGATTTCCATCTGGATGCGATAGACACCGGCAATACCGGCCGATTGCTCGGTACCGGACATGAGATTCGTTTCCATGGAGCCATTGGCCGATGGCCGGCTGTTCATGGACATGGATGAGCCACTTTCCGTCCCCGTTTCTTTGTCGGATGGTTCACGTTTGCTCTCTTTTTTGCCGGTAGAGGGGGCTGTTCCTGCCGAAGAGAAGGGGGCACCTGCCTTGACCAAGGCAAGTTTTTCTATGCTCCGCAACATTTCCATGTCTTCCTTTACAAATTGCAGTTCTTTTTGAAGGGTATAGAGATCCAACCATTCTTTGTGTACTTCAAAGGCCATGTCCAGACCGGCTTGCCGGTATTCTGCAAACCTGGCCAAAGCCATGAGGCTCATCTCATCCCTTGCATTTTTGAGATAGCCAAACCAGGGGAACATCTGCATCAGTCGGAAGTTTGCCAACTGGTTTCCGCTGGTAAACTCCATGGGCTTCAGGAAGACACCGGCACTAAGTTCGGGATCGGGCAGACTGGCTGCCTGTGGTGCTTTCCGCAAGGCTGCTTCGTAAATTGCTTTTTTCTGCAGAAGGGAAGGATTGCGGTCGGCTGCCTGCTTTAAGTAGCCCTGCAAAGAATCTTGCTGGGAAAAAGCCATGCAGGTGGTGAACAACATCCCTAGCAGGGGTACCAAAATTTTTATCTTCATCACACGCGTATTTGTCATTCAGAAGGTAAATTCATTCAAATTTTCAAGACTCGTCCAGATCCATGTTTTTCGTTAGGCAATCGTATCGTCGATACCTGATCCGTCCAGCATCGGACTTTCGGAAAGTTCTGCAGGTCGTTCCCTGAGGGCTCTCTCGCGCCATGCCGATTGAAACAACGGTACGACGAAGACGGTCATGGCTTGTATGACCATGCCGCCAAAGGTGGGTATGGCCATGGGTATCATGATGTCTGAGCCTTTTCCGCCAGAGGTGAGAACCGGAAGCAGGGCGATGATGGCCACTGCGGTGGTCATCATTGCGGGCCTGACTCTGCGTTTGCCAGCCAGTACCACTGCTTCACGAACTTCGTTTACCGTTCCCGGGCTATTTTGCTGAAAGACCCGGTGCAGATAGGTTCCCATGATGACACCATCGTTGGTGGCGATCCCGAAGAGTGCAATGAATCCAACCCAAACAGCCACGCTCAGATTGACCGGATGAATGTGGAAAAGCGCTCGCATCGGCACTCCGGCCACGCTAAAATTGAGAAACCAGCTTTGACTGTAAAGCCAGATCATCAGGAAGCCACCGGAAAGTGCCACAATGACTCCTGAGAAGTGGATGAGTGATGCCGTGACGGTCCGAAATTGGAAATAGAGCAGCAGAAGGATCAACAGTAAGCTCAGGGGAATGACCAGCGAGAGCCTTTTGGCCGCACGAATCTGGTGTTCATAGTTGCCCGTAAATTGATAGGCCGCGCCTTTGGGCATCTGCACCGTACCATCCTGGACGGCTTTCCGGATCGTTCGGGCAGCCTCTTCAACCACCTCCACCTCCGAATTGTCGCTCTTTTTGTCAAAGATGACATAGCCTGTCAGAAAACTGTTTTCGCTTCGGATCATCTGTTCACCTTTGGTATAGGAGAGATCGGCCAACTCGCCAAGCGGGATCTGAACGCCATTCATCGTCGGAATCAGGATTTTTTTCAAATCTTCAGGGTTATCCCTCAGCTCCCGGGCATACCTGACACGCATGGGGTAGCGTTCCCTCCCTTCGACAGTAGTGTTGAGGGTCATTCCACCAACGGCGGCCTGCAATACCTCCTGGACATCGCTTACAGACATGCCATAACGGGCCATAGCCTCCCGGTTTAGCCGGATCTCGAGGTAGGGAGCCCCTACCGCACGGTCATAAAATACGGAGGATGCGTTGATCGAAGGAACCGTGCGTAGCAGTTTTTCGAGTTGAAGTCCGACCCCTTCGATGGCCCCGGCATCGGGTGCCGTAATCTTCAGGCCCATGGGTGCGCGCAACCCGGTAGACAACATGACCAGACGTGCTTCAATGGGCTGCAGACGAGGTGCAGCAGTCAACCCCGGGATGGCTGTCTTTGCGGCTATTTCATCCCATATGTCGCCCGGATTTTTGATGGTAGGTCTCCATTGCCGATAATATTCTCCTGCTTTTTCAGCAACCAGGAACTCCTGCGGGTTGGCTCCCACGAGTCTGACCAGGTCGGGTGAGTCAAATACCGTGGGCGGTTGCCCCTCATTTTTGGCAAGAAATTGCTGCTTCTGAGGTTGGTACCATATCTCCCCGGTCCCTTTGACCTTGACCGGCTCACCCTGACGATCCACAAAAGCATGCAATCCCGAAGCTGTCGCATCGGTTTCCGTGAATCTCTCTGACCGAAGGAGGTAATAACCCAGGTCATCGGCCTTGAACCTTAATTTGTATCCATCTTCGTCCAAAAGATATTCGGGTTTGTAGGAGATGGTGTTTTCGAACATCTGAACCGGTGCCGGATCGAGGGCAGAAGCTACCCGGCCCCATTTTCCAACGGAACTTTCCACCTCAGGAATGGTGGATACCCTTCGATCCAGCTCTCTCACGTATGCGAGATTCTGCTCGATTCCGGCGTGGGGCATGCTGGTCGGCATCAGGAGAAAGGTTCCTTCATCGAGGGATGGCATAAATTCTTTCCCCAACCCGGGGAAGTTGTGCGTCAATTTTTTCCATACCGTCGTGTTTCTCCATCCGTGCCATCCAAGGGTTTCCAATCCGTCGGCACCCCAGCCCAGCATCTTTTCTGTACCAAACCAGACCATCATTCCGAAGATCAACGTGAACAACGGCATCATCAGAAATTTCACCTTGTGTTGCAAGGCCCATCGCAAGATGGGTTCATACATCCAGATGAGCAGGGACAATCCAGCCAGGATGAGGGCTACGAGTGTCAGGACAAACAGGAAGTTGACCACTATGGAATGTCCGGCACCCAAGGGCAGCCACTCTTTGGAGAGCAGGAACAGGGCCACAAGGATGGCCAGTGCTGTCTGAAGGTAGAAGGGTAGTCTTGCCGGTTTCTTCGGAAGCCAGGATTCTGACAGGGCGATCAATCCGGACAGGGCAATGACCCAGGCCGGCCATAGATGCCATAGGATGGCCAGCAGCGATCCCCCGGTAATCAGGGCAAGGTTCCAATTTCTTTTCACCTTCCTGACATCGAACCGAATGTCATAAAGCAAATAGGCAAGAGTGGGCAGCACGACGATGCCAAGGACAAAGGCGGAGATCAGGGCAAAAGTTTTGGTGAGGGCCAGTGGATGAAACAGTTTCCCTTCGGCGGCTTCCATCGCAAAGACCGGTAGAAAGCTCACGACCGTCGTGGCCAATGAGGTCACCACGGCATCCCTTACTTCGGTCGTTGCCTGATAGATGACTTGTAACAACCGTTTTCCCCGCGCTCCCTTGTTCTCCTCCATTTCCAGATGGCGCAGGATGTTCTCTACGTCCACAATGCCGATGTCCACCATCACACCAATGGCGATGGCAATGCCGGATAGGGCGACTACATTTGCTTCCACACCAAACAGATGCATGAGGATAAAAGTCATCCCCACGCCGACGGGTAGGAGTGAGGCTACTATCAGGGAGGCCCGCATGTTCAGGACAAGCACGATGATGACCAGAATGCTGATCAGGATCTCATGCGTCAATGCTGACTCAAGTGTTCCGATCGTCTCACGTATCAGGTGGGTACGGTCGTAAAATGGAACGACCGTCACTTTCGAAATGGTTCCGTCGGGTAGGGTTCTCTGGGGAAGTGCATCGGCCATTTCAGCTATTTTCTCCTTAACATGGGAGATGACTTCTGCCGGATTTGAACCATAACGGGCCACCACCACGGCACCGACTGCTTCATTCCCTGATTTGTCGAGTCCTCCACGACGTGTGGCGGGACCAAACTGAACCCTGGCCACATCACGAATCCTGACCGGAACGTTGTTGCGGACACTTACCACCGAGTTCTCCAGGTCTTCTAGTTTTTTGACATATCCGAGTCCGCGGATGATGTATTCCACCCGGTTGAGTTCGATGGTCTCCGCCCCGATGTCGAGGTTGCTTTTCTTAACTGCCTGCATGACCTCCATGACCGTTACTCCGTAAGATTTCATGGCATCAGGATCCAGATCCACCTGATATTCTCTGACATATCCGCCTACCGTGGCGACTTCCGAAACACCTTCTGCCGCTGACAGGGCATATTTGACCTGAAAATCCTGCAGCGATCGCAGCTCCTGCGGGGTCCAGTCTCCATTGGGCTTTCCGGATTTCGGGTCCCTTCCCTCCAGGGTATACCAGAAGATCTGTCCCAGGGCGGTCGCATCAGGACCCAAGGCAGGCTGGACACCTGATGGCAGGGTGCCTGCAGGGAGAGAACCCAGCTTTTCCAGAATCCGGGAACGACTCCAGTAAAACTCCGTCTGATCATTGAAGATGACGTAGATGAACGACATGCCAAACATGGAGGTGCTCCGGATGGTCTTAACCCCCGGAATGCCCATCAATGCTGTGGTGAGCGGGTAGGTGATCTGATCCTGGATGTCCTTGGGGGATCGGCCCATCCACTCGGTGGCTACGATTTGCTGGTTTTCGCCCAGATCGGGAATGGCATCTACCGGGACCGGATCCCGGGGATAGCCAGCCAGCGGCATGCGGAATGGCATGACCGCCAAGCCATAAGCTACAAATGCTATCAAGAGAAGCAGGGCAATCAACCTGTTCTCCAGGAAGTACCTGACAATCCGATTAAACATGGGATGTACTTTGGATGATGAAAATGAAAAGGAATGGCCTGAAGACCCGGTGGTCAAGGCGATCTTACGGAATGGAAATCAGAAGCTACCGGACAGACTTTGCCTGGCTATCCGTTAACTTCCGGTTTCAAAGAGTAGGGGCTTTTAGCGGTATTTGCAGCAGGAGGGCAACTTATCGTAGGTTGCATTGTCGGCCTTGAACAGATCGGTATCATGACCAGCTGCGGCAATTTTCTTTTCGATGGCGCTCAGGTTGGTTTTCGCCGGATCAAAAGTGACGGTGGCCATTTTGGTCTGTTTGTTCCATTCCGCTTTTGTCACACCATCCATTTTGGCCGCATTCTCAATGCGGGTTTTGCACATGCCGCAATTGCCGGAGACTTTGAAGGATTCGGTCTTTGTGCCGGATTTGGCGGTAGCTGTTTGTCCGTTGGATGGAGTAAAAAGGACGATTGCCAAAACAAGGGTGAGGAACATTTGAAGGGTTTTCATGGGTGTTTAAATTTTGATGATTGATGAAATGAAGGTCAAAGAGATCGCTTTGACCAGGGAAACAGTCAAGTGGTGTAAGCCAAAGGTGGCGCACACAGCGGCTGCAGTCCATCAGATGAACCGGCAGCGTAGGTCAATCAAATCAAATAAACACAGATGAAATCCAGTGAAACAGCATCCGGATTGTTTTGGAGGGGAGGTCCAGCCCGGGAGGAGATACCGGCAACATTGGATGATTCAGTTGATAAAGTCTGAACAGCTACCGGCAAAGAATAAATCCGGGAAAAATCAGGCAAGGAGAGGTGGACCGAAGCCTTCACCTGCTGTACATCCGTACTGCAGACCACCACCTTGTTCTTGCAACAATTGGTATGGATGGCTCCATTGGCTGGATCCGGTTCGTCATTGTCTCCCATGCCGCAAGATAGATGGGCAACAGCAACGGAAAGTCTGGCCTCCGATAGTTCTCCGCAGCAAAAATGAGCCGTCAGGGTCAGGTGCATACCTGCCAGAAAGGCTATTGCTACGAGAAGTATGGAGAGGACCTTTTTCATTTTTTGAACCGTTCCAATTTCTGATTCAGTGCGATTTTACGAAAAAAAAAGAATATTGTATTCACCATAGGGTAAAAAACATTCAAAAGAAATCCCGGCTTCTCACGCCAGATAGGTGAATCTGACAAAAGAAGCCGGGATTAAATTCTTGTATTAACGTTGGATCGGTGGTCGTCAATCGAACATACCCCTGACTTTATCGAAGAAGTTACGCTGTTTTGATTCGCTGGGCACCTGAAAGTTGGGCAGCTGT
>JAJTBP010000460.1 GCA_021286825.1 Marinilabiliales bacterium
CAAAACCAACGACTCGGATGCCCTGGCACCCATCGTTCCCGTGGGCTTCGGGATCAAATACAATCTGACCAAGAGATTGGGTGCCTGTGTGGAATTGTGTGTGAGAAAGACCTTTACCGATAACATTGACAACCTGATTGACCCGAAAAGATTTCAGGGAGTGGATCCCATCATCGGGAAATACCCAGACTCCTTTACTCCGAGCTTTCTGGTCAACAACGATTGGTATGCTTCGCTGCATTTATCCTTGCATTGGCAGGTTTGGCAGGATATGGGTGTTTGTAAGTTCAAAGATACTAAAGTAAAAAAGAGTGCATTCTAAGGATTTGATAGTAAATGATGTACCTAAACACGTCGCCATTATCATGGATGGCAACGGAAGGTGGGCCGAGAAAAATGGACTGGAACGCGTATTCGGCCACAAGGAAGGCGTTTCCTCCGTGCGCTCCGTCGTGGAAGGTGCCGGTGAAATGGGCATTGAATACCTGACATTGTATGCCTTTTCTACGGAGAACTGGAACCGTCCGAAAGAAGAGGTAGACGCATTGATGGGATTGTTGGTGCAGGCCATTGTCAATGAGACGGATAACCTGGACAAAAACAATGTAAGTCTGAGAGCAATCGGGGACCTTGCCTCCATGCCGCCGGAAGTGCAGAGCAATTTGGCAGGAGCCATAGACAAAACTGCGGAAAATACCGGACTGCGATTGGTCTTGGCCCTAAGTTATTCCGGAAGGTGGGAATTAGCAGAAGCCACCAGAAGAATCGCTGATGCGTTAAAAAATGACAAAATTGACAAAAGTAGCATCAACGAGGAGTTGATTGCCAAATATCTTCCTACATTTGGCCTGCCTGATCCGGATTTGTTGATCCGAACGGGCGGGGATTTTAGGGTAAGCAATTTTCTCTTGTGGCAGATTGCCTATACTGAGCTCTATTTTACACATAAATTGTGGCCTGAGTATCGAAAAGAAGATCTGTTTGAGGCAGTTAAAGATTTCCAGAAACGGGAGAGACGTTTTGGAAAAACCAGTGAACAAATTAGAATCTGACATGACCAAAAGAATTTTACTGATATTTCTTGTTCTGTTTTTTGGGGCGAAACTGCATGCCCAAACGGTAGCCGATAGTACCAACTTCTCCATCTTTTATGATAGTCCCAAGCATTACACCCTCGCAGGTCTCGAGATTAGCGGGATTAAGTTTTTGGATACCGAGAGCCTGAAAGGTCTTTCCGGTCTGACCATTGGAGATGAAATCGTTGTGCCGGGCGATCAGATCACCTCTGCACTCAAAAAATATTGGAAACAAGGGCTCTTTTCTGATGTGAAAATTGCCGGGACCAAGATCGTCGGTGACAAAATTTGGATCAATATTTTCTTACAGGAAAGGCCACGATTGTCTGCCAAAAACTATCATGGAGTCAGCAAAAGCGAAAAAGAGGACATTGAAAAACAGGTGATGATGCTGATCGGGGGCCAGGTGACAGACAACCTGATCAATACCGCCGAGCGCCAGATTCTGAGTTTTTATCAGGGGAAAGGCTTCTACAACACGGAAGTTAGTGTGGTGCAGAAGGATGACACCACCAAACAGAATCAGGTTGTGCTGGATATCAATGTGAACAAGAAGACCAAGGTAAAGATCAGCGATATTGAGTTCATCGGGGCCAAGCAACTTTCCAAGACGACGCTTGAACATTCGATGAAAAAGACCAAGGCCAAAA
>JAJTBP010000093.1 GCA_021286825.1 Marinilabiliales bacterium
TCCTGAAATCGGGAGTACAATATGGCAGCCTCAAGTATGCGCTCTCCTGGTATCCGACCGACAAACAGAAAATCAATGTCGGTTTTCAAGCCATTGGATACAAGATCAATCCCGGCAAGATGACGCCCCTGCAACAGCTTTCCAGCGTGGTCGCGGATCAGATGCAGGAAGAGACCTCCGGAGAGGCAGCATTGTTTGCCGACGATGACTTTGATCTGTCCAAACGACTTGCCTTCAATGTTGGGATGAGGTACGCAAGCTTTGTCAACCTGGGTCCGGGCAAAATGTATCTCTACAAACAAGGTGTTTCGATGACGGCAGCCACCATTACGGATTCTGTCCTTTACAATTCAGGGTCCGTGATGAAGCGCTACGGAGGGTTGGAACCTCGCCTTTCCATGAAATATTCGCTGCAGAACGGAAGTTCCTTCCGACTGAGCTACCAACGGATTCATCAGTTTTACAATCAAATCTCCAACACTGCCGTCATTTCTCCGGCAGATTACTGGAAAGCATCGGATGCCTATATTCCACCGCTTGTGAACGATCAATTTGCCATCGGATATTTTAAGAACCCGCAGAATTCCAACCTGGAGACCTCTGTCGAAATCTATTACAAACAATTGCAAAACCTGATTGAGTACAAGAACGGGGCACAATTGGTCATGAACCATCACATCGAAACCGACCTGATGACTTCGAAGGGTTATTCCTATGGATTGGAATTCTTCCTGCGCAAGAACTCCGGAAGGATGAATGGTTGGATCAGTTACACCTATTCACGGACCTTCCGAAAAGGGGATAGCAATTATCCCGAGGAACAGATCAATGGTGGAAAGTACTATCCCTCCATCTACGATAAACCCCATGATCTTAGCGCAGTCATGAACTATAAGATCAGCAGACGCTGGCGGTTATCCTCCAATTTTGTGCTCTCATCAGGTAGGCCGATCACCCTACCTGAGCAGAAATACATGTATGCCGACAACCAGGTGGTCATTTATTCGGATCGCAACAAATACAGAATGCCTCCTTATCATCGTCTGGATCTTAGCCTTACGCTGGATGAAAACCTGCGCAAGCGACATATGTGGAAAGGCAGCTGGACCTTCTCCATTTACAATGTTTATGGACGTGACAATACCTATTCTGTATTTTACAAAAAGGCACCCCAATCCGTTTACGGGACCAACGAAAGCAGATATGACATCTACCGCCTGTCCATCATCGGTATTCCAGTACCTTCCATCACCTATAACTTTAAATTCTGATGCGTATTCCAATATACATAGGGTTGCTTCTCATACCTTTCCTCACCGCCTGTGAGAAAATTTATACGCCTGACATTGAAACGGTAAGTGGGCAATTGGTTGTGGATGCCCGGATCACCAATGATCCCAACCGAAACTACATTCATCTATCCCGGACCCGTAGTTTTTACGATGTGATGCCTGTACTGGAAGTGTCTGGTGCTACCGTTACGCTGGTTGAGATGGGCGGACCTACGATCAAGTCTTATGAGAGTTCCACCGGTCATTACACACTGAATGGGTTGCCTACGCCGGGCAAGCAATATTTCCTGCGAATCGTCATGCCCAACAGTATCAACACGTATGAATCAAGGGCTGTTACCATGCCCGCAGCGCCTGTCATGACCAATCTTACCAATGAACACATTGTTCAGATTGTCAACGAAAACAGTGGCGAGAGTACCCCGCGGACCTATGAAAGACCTGCGCGCCAGATCAATGTGGATGTTCCGATCAGCAATAACCTTTCCTATTTCAGACTTGATGTCAGGTCTTTGTTGGAGTATACCTACACGGCAGACCCAGGTCATCCCCACTTGTGGCCAACGGCCTATGGCTGGTTCTCATACCAGAACAAACAGCATTTTAACCTGGTGGGCCCTTCAGAGGCTGTCGATCCAACGATCATCCGGAAACATCAATTGCAGATACTCTCCTATGATCCATTCAATTCAGCACAATATGATACCTTGGTGGTGAAGGGCTGGATTTTACTGGTCGATATGTTCAGCACCTCCAAAGAATCGTACGATTATCACCAGCAGCTGAATGGTCAGTTCGATGCAACGGGTAGCCTCTTCGATCCGATTCAGACACAGGTATATGGCAACATTATTTGTAAGACCAATCCCAATGAAAAGGTATATGGTTATTTCGACCTGAATTCCTTTTCAGAATACCGTTACTACATCCGGTTGAACCTGCCTCCGGCGGAGATTGTGACCCGTGAAATCTTCAAATATCCGGTTATACCCTATAGTGGACTGATTTATGGGATTGAGGGAGAGCCTCCGATCAAACCTTCCTGGTGGGAAGAGTAAAATATTGAATGAATAGCTTGACAATGAAAGAAAAATTCATGCAAAGAATATTGGTAAGCCTGTTGTTTTCGATTCTCTGCCTGCAAGGATTTGCACAAGGGAAGGGAACACTGCAATTGTGCACAGACAGAGGCCTCTATACCAGCGGGGAATACCTCTTGTTTAAAGTCTTTGCTCCGCAGCAGGTGCAAACGGGATTCGTTACCCTGGAACTATTGGATATCCACGGTAAAATCATTTCTTCGGTATACAAGAAAGTCGAATCCAATCAGACTGATGGATACCTCTATCTGCCTGACTCCCTGAAGACCGGGACTTATCTCCTTTCCGCTTCTGCTAAGGGCAATCCCAAGGCTACCCTAAAGGAACTCTTTGCCATCAACCGGTTTTCACTGCTCACAGATCCTTCGGAACAGATGTTCAGAAGCAATGGGACGGAACCGGTACCCATGCAAAAAGATGCCCCAATCACCATCGATGGAATGCCGGATACCTGTCGGCTCAGGCAACAGATACCTGTCAGCATTCACCTGCCCCAATCGCTTTTAGCCGGGATGAAACGGGATCTGGCAATTTCGGTCGCCGCTGTTGCACCGGATTACCGACCCCTTGCTTTTGTCCGGGAGTGCGGCATCAAGGCGGAGGACCTGGATGGATACGATGGGATACAAATCAGGGGTATCGTAAGGAATCTTGCGACCGGCGACCTCTTTGACAAAGGTGTTGTACTCTTGTCGGTCCCCGATTCGGTTCCGGTGCTGGATTACTGTTTCTCAGGTGAGGATGGTTCTTTTAGTTTCCGGTTGAAAAACTATTATGGGACTTTCCCGGCCATCCTACAAGCCTACGACCGGAACAAGAAGAAAGTATTAAAGATCAGCCTGGATAAAAGCGATTCAACCCGTTGCACACTTCCTGCTTTTGTTCCGGCACCGATCCCCTCCGGAATTCGCAGCATCGCGGAGACACAGACGGAGATTGTGAGATTGGGCAAAATATTCGGAAATGACAACCTAAACGTTTCCAGGCCAGTTGCCTTACAAAAGGAGTATCTGCCTTTCTATGGCCTGCCTTCGGAGACTGTCAAACCCGCGCTTTTCGTCGATCTTCCCGATTTTGCCGAGATATCCCGTGAGTTGTTGCCAGGAGTCAAGTATCGTGCCTACAACAGGATTCCGACGCTGGAGATTCTCAATCCTGTTACGCTCAACTATTTCCGTGATCAGCCGCTGTTGACATTGGATGGAGTGATCGTACACGACCTGAACATGGTAAGACGCTTGGGATCGAAGGACATCAGCCGGATTGAAATTTGCAGGAAGGAGCGGTTCTATGGCGATCTGAATTTCCCCGGTGTGGTTGCCATCTTCTCTGTCAAACCGGATCTGAAACGCTTTGTGGAGTCGGAAGACCTGGTCAAACTGACGGTAGAGGGCTTTCAACCCAAAGCTGCCTGGTCAGTACCGGGTAACATCCGCTCCAATGAGCCGGATTTGAGAAAGGTATTGCTCTGGAATCCATCCGTTAAACCCCAGGAGGTGATACATCTGGAGATGAAAACCTCCGATGTGAAGGGCAAATACCTGATTTCGGTACAGGGAGTGGATGAAACCGGCCGACTGATAATCAAAGAACAAACTTTTGAGGTAAACTGAACCATGAGGAACATAAAGAGGTTTTGGGCCACCAATCTGTTGCTGTTAACTTTTGTCTGTGCGTTGGCTCAGGAGATCAAGCCCTATGATCAGTGCTCAGAAAAGATCAAAGGGTCAAGATTCATCGCCTATCCGACCTATCCTGGCAAACCCTTTTTGAATGATAAATTCATGATGGGTGAAATTGAATTCAATGATGGATCCAAAGCCAACAAGATTGGCTTAAATTACGGCGCCTACCGTGATGAACTCATCTATTACAATCCCTCCATTTCTGCGCAAATCGTCATCGACAAGAAAAGCATCAAAGGATTTTCCGTGACGGACAAGGCAGGCATTCTTCGGACTTTCGTACGACTCTTTTATCCGGGTTATCTGCATGATGATTGCTATTTTGAGGTATTATCCCAGGGTAAAATCATGTTGCTGGCTTTTCGGAAAGTGGATCTGGAAAGAATGGATGCCTATTTCAGCAAGACCGGTATGGCCTATCAGCCTGCCTATTCCTATTATCTTTATTCACCCGGAAAAGGGTTTGCATCCGTTAAGCTTTCCAAGAGCTCTCTGCTTGCGCGATTTGATAAGGCTGAACAGAAAGTTGTCCGCAAAATCCTCAGGCGGAGTGGAATCTATGTGAGTGATGAAACCTCTTTGATAGCGGCTTGGAACCTCTTGAGTGAAAAAGAGCTTCATGTAATCTTCTGACGAATCAGCCGATATTGCCAATCAGCTTATTCCGCATTTGATTGAAGAAAAAGGCTTTGCGCTAGCAGTGGCGCTGGATCAGTTCAATGAGTAACTCTTTGGTAATGGGTTTGGGAAGGAAATCGTCACAGCCGGCAAGAATGGCTTTTTGTCTGTCCTCCCGGGTCGCATAGGCTGATTGCACGATGATCGGAATGTTCGGAAAATTTAGTTTTAGGATTCTGCTGGCTTCATACCCATCCATATCGGGCATCTTCAAATCCATCAGGATGATGTCATAGGACCCCTCCGATACTTTTTCAATGGCTTCGATACCGGAATGCGCCACACCCACCGATGCAACCAGTTTCTTGAGCAGCAACTCCAGGAATGCAAAATTGATCTCTTCATCATCGACAACCAACACCCTTAGATCACTGAGTTGTTTTTTGGCAGGTTTGGTCCGTTTCGTTTCCAATGGTCGGGTCTCTTCCATCACCAGTGGTATTGCAAAATAAAAGTAAGACCCAATTCCCTCAGTCGACTCAAAACCGAACTTTCCCTTCAGTGTCTTAACCAGCTCTTTGGCCAGGCTTAAACCCAAACCGGTTCCGCCAATTGCCATGGAAATGGCTTGTTCTCCACGATAAAACGAATCGAAAATCTTGGATTGCTCTCTCTCTGGTATGCCCATCCCAGAGTCGTTCACAAAAAATGTTAGTTCTTCGTCCTGAAGCCCGAATCCAACTTCCACATTCCCCTTTAGGCTGTACTTGATGGCATTGTCAACCAGAATTTTCATGATTTTCTTGATCTTCTCAAGATCTGCCCGTATGGATACCTTCTCGCCGGCTACCGGAATCTTTTCATTCAATTGCAAACCTCTGGCCTTGGCTGATGCTTCGAATTGTTTGATAACCAATTGTATCATGGAGATGGGTTTGAAGCTCTGCGGCACCAGCTCTATCTTTTCGCTTTGCAACCTTGAGAGGAGCATGACATTTTCAATCAGTTTGAGCAATTGATGCGAACTGGAAAGGACGATTTCGGCATAGGCATCTTTCTCCTCACACCTGGCTTCGGCCATCAGACTCGAAAATCCCATGATGTGGTTCATGGGGGTACGGATCTCGTGGCTCATGTTGTTCAGAAAAGCAGTCTTCAAATGGTTGCTCTCCTCTGCCAACTCCTTGGCATGGATCAATTCATCACGGACCTTCAGCATCTCTGTAATGTCGGTGGCTACCCCTACAAGGGCCATGGGTGTTTGCTGGCTGTCACGGATGATGGAGGTACTCAACAGGATGTTGAACAGGGTGCCATCGCGCTTCTGGTTGACCAATTCGCCTTTCCATCCCCCTTCCATGGTCTCCGGAAGAATCTCATCTTCCTTCAAATCGGAGAGGTCGCGGTAACGGACAGTCTTAATGTTCTGGCCGATTAACTCATGTTCGGCATATCCGTAGGTCTCCAGAAAACTTCTGTTGACGTAGACGATCTTGTTGTGAACATCAGTGATCGATACACATTCGCTGATGCTTTCCAGCGCATGTGCAAGCAGATTAACCCTTTTCTCAACATTATTTTTTTCGGTGACATCCTGGAAAATTTCGAGAATTGCATTTTTCCCATTGAACTGCATGCCGGTATGACTGATCAAAAAGGTCCGACCGCCCAGGATACCTTCTGCCTCAAATATCCGTGTCTCTCCAGAGGCAAGGGGTTCTGCAAGCGGGCATCCGGCACATTTGCAATGATCATCCTTGTAAACCTCCCAGCACTTCTTGCCATCCATATCCACTTTGATCTGGGCCGTCATCGACTGGTTGATAAAGAGTAGATTGCCTTCTTCATCCACGATGTCCATGCCATAAGGAATGGTTCCCAGAAGGATTCTGTTCAATTCGTTGGATTGTCTGAGTGTTTCTTCCTGGATTTTTCTTGTGGTGATATCCCGCCCGATACACATGATGGCGGGGATTCCACTGATGTTGATCAACTTTGCGCGGACTTCCAGATCCAGATAAAAGCCATTTTTATGCTTCACCCTGGCTTCATAATCCAGTTGCCCTGTCTGTTTGATCTGCTCGATCCGCTGAGACAAGGTGGCCTGGTGGGTTACGGATTCCAGTTGGAAGGGTGTCATTCTCAGAAATTCGTCTCTGGAATAGCCCAATATGGAACAGGTACTTTGGTTGCAATCCAAGAAGCAAACCGTTTCATCCAATTCCTTGACAGGATAGATCGAAATGCAGTCAACCTGTGATTCAAACAAGGCACGGTATTTTAATTCGCTAACGCGGATGGCTTCTTCTGCCATCTTGCGTTCATTGACCTCCCTGAAATTGATGATAATGGCCTCTATATCCGGATCAGCAAGCATGTTGCTGAAAGTACTCTCGATCCATTTGTAGCTTCCATCTACGGATTGGAACCGGTATTCGATGGTGGGTGAATAGTCCGTCAGGGAGAAAACCTTCGTCAATTCCTCCAGTACGAAAGGAAGATCATCCGGATGGGTCAAAGCATCCGGACTCATTTTCATGTAGGTGTCATGGGAATACCCAAACATTCTCCTGGCGGAGGGACTGATGTACTTGAACTGTCCCTGCCCGTCAATCAGTGCAATGCCACCCGGTGCTTTTTCGATGAGGGCGTGGTAATGGTTTTCAGTCTTTCTCAGGACTCTTTCGACCGACTTCCGCTTTTCCAGTTCCAGCTCCAGCTCTTTCGTGCGTCTGGAAACCAACATTTCCAGTTCATTGGCCCCGGCATGGTACTTCCTTTCGATCTCCAGGCACTGCAGAATGGTGGTGACCATCCCCTTCAATTGCGATCTGTCAAGGGGTTTTTTTAGCAATCCATTCCAGATCCCGTCCTGAGCATTTCCTTGAGCCAGATCTTCCTGTCCTTCATCGATGATCCATAGCATGGGAATTCTACCGGTATGTCGATCCGTCCTCAACCGTCTACATCCTTCCAATTGGAGTGAAAAATCAGGTCGGGCATCCGTCCGATCAACTGCTCGGGTGAAGGTATCGGGCCAGGGGATGCGATCACTTCCGCATCAGGCCAAACCTCCTGAATTGTACGCATCAAGTCATTCAGGTTGCTTTCTTCTTTGCTGGAAATAAGGATTCTAAACATTCGAAAACGATTTAGGCAGGAATCTTTTTCTTTTGTCAAACTATCAATTGATCACGTGTAGAAATCAAACAGTTAAATAGGTCAAATTGTTTTGGTTGGTCAGGCAATATTTTTTATCCAAAACCAAATGTCCTGATTCTGCTGAATGGAAACAGCGTTACTCGCTTCCTAACAGTTCAGGCAATGGCCTCTCCAAAATGAACCAATCTAAGTTAGCCTTTTTTTGATTACGAGAGAAAGCCGAATAAATTCTAATCTGAAGCCACTGGATCCTCTGCAGTTGAAACGATTCCACTATCTTTGCCGCTTCAAAATCGGCAGGGATGATTTCAATTGATGGGCTTACAGTGGAGTTTGGCGGTACCACGCTTTTTTCGGATGTCTCATTTGTCATCAACGACAAGGAGAGAATTGCACTCATGGGAAAAAATGGGGCCGGAAAATCCACCTTGCTGAAGGTCATAGCGGGAGCAAAGAATGCCACCAGAGGCAAGGTATCAGCTCCGAAGGATGCGGTCATTGCCTATTTGCCGCAACACCTTCTGACGGAAGATGACAGAACGGTATTCGAGGAGGCGGCAAGGGCTTTTTCCCGTTTGCATGAGATGGAGCAAGAGATCAACCGGCTCAATGAGACCTTGTCGGTTCGTACCGATTACGAATCTGACGAATATGCTGCCATCATCGAAAGGGTTTCCACGCTGAGTGAACAGTTCTATTCAGTTGAGGAGATCAATTATGATGCCGAGATAGAAAAGATCTTGCTGGGATTGGGTTTTCTCCGTTCCGATTTTGGAAGGCCCACCAGTGAGTTTAGCGGTGGCTGGCGTATGCGCATCGAACTGGCCAAAATTCTTTTGCAAAAGCCTGATTTGATTTTGTTGGATGAGCCGACCAACCACATGGACATCGAATCGGTTCAATGGTTGGAGGAGTTTTTGATCAACAGTCCGGGGGCAGTCATGGTAATCTCCCACGACCGGGCCTTTGTGGACAACATCACCACCCGCACCATTGAAGTGACGATGGGCAGGATCTACGATTACAAGGTCAATTACTCCAAATACCTTGAATTGCGCAAGGAGAGAAGGGAACAGCAGCAGAAGGCTTTCGATGAACAACAGAAAATGATAGCGGAAACGAACGAATTCATCGAACGATTCAAAGGGACCTATTCCAAGACCCTACAGGTTCAATCCCGGGTGAAAATGCTTGAGAAACTGGCATTGGTTGAGGTGGACGAAGTCGACACCTCCGCCTTGAAGCTGAGGTTTCCTCCTTCACCCCGTTCAGGCAATTACCCTTTGATTGTTGAGGAGCTTTCCAAAAGTTACGATGACCATGTTGTATTTTCCAACGTTGGTTTTTCGCTGGAAAGGGGAGAAAAGGTGGCTTTTGTCGGGAAAAATGGCGAGGGTAAATCGACTTTGGTCAAAGCCATCATGAAAGAGATCCCATTCTCCGGAAAACTGACCTTGGGTCACAATACCCACATCGGTTATTTTGCCCAGAATCAGGCCTCCATGCTGGATGAAGAATTGACGGTATTTCAGACCATCGACGATGTGGCCGTCGGCGAGATCCGGACCAAAATCAAGGACATGCTGGGCGCCTTTCTATTCAGTGGAGACGAGATTCAAAAGAAAGTCAAAGTGCTTTCCGGAGGAGAACGCACACGTCTTGCCATGGTAAAACTCTTGCTTGAGCCAGTCAATCTCCTGATCCTGGATGAGCCAACCAACCACCTCGACATGCGCACGAAGGACATCCTCAAGAATGCGCTCATCGATTATGACGGAACACTGATCGTCGTTTCTCACGACAGGGATTTTCTGGATGGTTTGGTCGGTAAGGTGTTTGAGTTTGGCAACAAACGGGTCAAAGAACACATCGGAGATATCTACAGTTTCCTTAAAAACAAGAAACTGGAGAATCTTAAGGAATTGGAAAGAAAGCAATAACGCACCCTGTCAACTGCCAGCGCACCCATTCCACTTTTCTGGCAGCGATCCGCTTTGCGGGGGCCTTCATCGAAAAAATAGCCCCTTTCATCGAAAAAAATTCCGCATGCTATAAGTGCTCATTACCTTTGATCACATGAACCAAAAATGGAACACATGAACAAAGGTAAGTGGCTTCTTTGGGCCTTGGTCATTCTCTTGTTTGCAGGATGTTCGGATTTTGTGCTGATCTGTTCACTCAATCCCTTCTACCAGCAAAAAGATGTTGTCCATCTGCCGGCGATCGAAGGTAAATGGAGCGTTCGCCCCATCACATGCAAAGGAAAGAAGGAGGCAACGTGGCGCAACAGTGACACGGCATCCATCTGGCGGTTTCGACGCGAGACACAAGTGGAACACCTGAAAAGTTCGACAGGAAAGGATTCGGTAGCGACCCGTCTATTGGATTCCTACCGAATTGATTTTTTGGAAGGCGGATCGGATACGGTACGTTACCGTTTCATCGCGGTCTTTTTCAGGATCGATGGGAATCTTTTTGCCGACTTTATGCCGGCTGATATCTCCGGACTTGAGCGTAGTTTCTTTGCCAAAGAGGGATTTCTCCGGGTGCATACCCTGGCACGTCTGACCTACGACGGAAACCTACCCCGGTTTTCCTGGTTAAGTTATGATACGGTCAAGGAGATGCTGGAGAAAAAGAGGGCCCGGTTAAGTTATCGCTGGGCAGGAAGTTCCAACCGGCTGTTGCTGACCGGTACTCCGGAAGAGCTGACCTCAGCGATCCACCGATATGGCAACCAGCCTCGGTACATTGACTGGGACAAACAGGATGCAAGGCTACAACTGAAACCCATCAAATAAAAGGCGATGAAAAAGAAATTGTTACAACCCAATGTCTCGGTGATCTTGCAATTGCTCTTTTGGTTTCTGTCCATATTTTGCTGGAACATCGTTTTCAATCCGGGAATAGAGTCTTCTGCCTCCATCAAGGGTTTGCAGGATTTTTGGCCAGAGCTGATGCTTCTTTACTTCGTTTTTTATGTGATGACCCTCTGTCCGTTGATCTGGCTCGTAAAATCTGTTGGAAAGCCGGTCAAGGTGGTGGTGTCCATCCTCGCCTCGCTACCCTTGATTTACATGATCCTGGACCTGGCCGGATTCTTTCCTGAGGCCGGCGACGAAGAGCTCATTCAGGACTTTTTTCTTTCCGGCTACCTTTATGTGATCGTTTTCCACCTGACTCTGGTGGTGGCAGTCTACTATAACCTGAAGCGACTGGTGCCTGATTTGTTGAGAAAAGGGAAGACCGGAAAATATCTGTTGTACTTTTTTGCCCTGATGCTCCTGGCTGCACTTCTGAACGACGGGCTTTACGATTACTGCATCGATCCGTTGTTTCCGAAATATTTCTTCGTCTCTTATTTTGATGTTCCAGAGCTGTTGGTGATTGTGTTCCTATACATGTCCACAACGACGCTGGTGGCACTCGCATGGCATTATTTCAGGGAACTTGTCCATAACCGGGACCGGATCAGGAATGAATTGTCGGCATTGAAAGCACAGATCAATCCCCATTTCCTCTTCAACAACCTGAACACAATTTATGCACTCGCCTCCAGAAATGATGACAAGGTGAAGGAGGTGATCTTACAACTATCAGATTTCTTGAGGTATGTGCTGTATGATACGGCTGCACCTTACATCCCACTTGAGAAAGAGGTGGATATGATCGGAAAGTATGTTGCCTTGCAGTTGGAGCGAATCAACCCGGAAACTACCAAGGTCAGTCTGGAAAGTGACGGTGATTTTGGTGAATATCGGATTGCCCCGCTGCTGTTGCTCCCACTGGCCGAAAATTGCTTCAAGCATGGCTTGTGTCCAACGGGTGGCCACATCCATCTTGTGATGCGACTCGACAACAACCACTTCCTGTTTTGCACGGAAAACAAGGTTTTTAGGGAATCGACCCCACAATCGGATCAATC
>JAJTBP010000094.1 GCA_021286825.1 Marinilabiliales bacterium
CCTCACCGAATTTCCAGACAATGAGATCTCATTGGTTATCCATTTTCCTGTGTGTGGTGGTTTTCCCAGGTATCCCCGGTCGCACTCATGGTATCCGAAAGGAAGTCCGAGTTTCCAGGCAAAGTAGGCCCGAAGGAAAAATGGATTATCTGCACAATCCGGTTGCATGATCATCCTGTTTTTGCTTGTCGGATCATCTTCACCCATGGAAAGGTAATTATACAATACATTGCTTTTGCTGTTTTGCGTCACTTCATGCAGTGCTTTCCAATCATCCTTTTCTCCAGCCTCATAGAACATTGAGTTGATCCATGCTGCGTAGAGATCCTCGGAAGGAGCATCCCAAACTTTTCTGACTGGCCAAACCGGACCTTGATTTGTGCCAGTACCCGCTTCATTGGTGTTGATCGACGTTCCGATCACCACTTCTTGCTGAATCACTGACCTACTGTCTGTCCTAAGGGTCATCTCATATTTTCCGGGTTTATTAATCACGAATTCGGCAATTTGCCAATAAGGCAGACCCGTTCCGTTTCGGGTAGAAATTGGTTCGATTTTGCCGGATGCATTGGAAAGTACGATCTTCTCCTTCAAAACACCTTTATTTCCTGTAATCAAAATCCTGAATTGATCACCAACCTTTGGCCTTTGAGGCGAGACAAGCAAAGCCGTAATGGTCGTTTCTTCATTGGTTTCACCGGATGCTTCCTCAGCTGTGGGTTCATATCCGGTTGATGTTTTACTTTTGGGTTGGCCAGTACATGAAGTATTACAATAACAAAGTATTGTAAACAATGTAATAATCAATGACCTGTAAATATTTTTTCTCATGAAAATGAAATAAGTATTCATCAAGATTTGATGGCCCACCTCAGTTTAGCAGAACGAGCCCTCCTGTTTTGGAAACACTCTTCGGCAGAAGCTTTGATGGGGTCTGAGGCAATTTGACTATAGACACCTTCGTTGGCGTAATATTTAAATGACTTTTTTACCCTTCGATCCTCGCCTGAGTGAAAGGTCAAGATGGCGATCCGGCCTCCTGTTTTGATTGAAGCGGGTAATTTTTCGAGAAATTCATTCAATGCGCCGAATTCGTCATTTACTTCAATTCGCAGTGCTTGAAAACATCTTTGACAGCTTTTTTGAATCTCGTCATGTCCAAGCGAAGCGTCATATCCTTTTAACGTTAGTGTTACCAGGTTTTTCAGTTGAAAAGTCGTCGTTGGTGTATTTTTTAACTGCGTTGCCTCTGCGATGGCCTCTGCTATGACTTCAGCAAAGGGTTCGTCGGCATTTACCAGAAGCATTTCAGCCAATTTTTCTGACTTCATCATTCTGATCAATTGGCTTGCCGGAATGCCTTCCTGAGGGTTCAACCGCAGATCCAGTGGGCCATCTTCCCTGATGGAGAAGCCACGATCCGGATTATCCAGTTGCATGGAGGAGACACCCAGGTCGGCCAAAACGAAATCAAGCGGACCAAATAATTCTACCACTTTGTCAATCTCAGAGAAATTCAGGTGAATGGGGGTAAAAACCTCCGGTCCAAAACCGGCATCCTTAAGTCTTGCGGTTGTCTTTGGCAATTCCAAAGGATCTACGTCGGTAGCCAGAAGTCTTCCGTCAGGTATAAGCAGTTTCAATATTTCCTGACTATGTCCTCCGTATCCCAGGGTAGCATCCAATCCAATCATGCCTTGTTTGATCTGGAGAAAGTCAAGAATTTCTCTCACGCAGATGGGAATGTGCATCCCAGCAGGGGTTTTACCTTGGGCGCGTATCTTGGTAACATCGTTCGTATAGTTTTCTGGATTTAACTCCTTGTACTTATCCTTGAAATTTCTAGGATGAGTACCTTTGTAACGCTCTCTACGTTGATATGGTTGTTCTCTTTCCATCCAAAGCTATTGAATCAAAATATCTTCCTGTTTTCCCTCCATCATTTGGCTCAATATAAAGATGGAATCGCTGATACAATGGGTACAAATTTTATCAAAAAGCTGTAATTCCTTGGCTTTTTGATGTCCTTCAACTGTCGCAATGTTACAGTTCAACAAATCGATACATTGGGTTGATTGGTGCAATTGTCTGAAATGATGATCGAAATCCCTGACGAATGAATAGGTATTGTCTTTGGTAGAGGCAGAATCATTTGAGAGAGAGGATTGCCACAATCCAATGATCATGTAAGCGCCGGTGACGGCTCCACATGTTTGTTGCAACCGTCCCATGCCTCCTCCAAAACCGACCGAGACGGCTTTGGCTTGTCCTGTGGTCAACCCAAATTCTTCAGCATATGCCATGACCACTGATTGTGCGCAATTGCATCCAGAGGCAAATGCTTCGAGTGCCCTGTTGGTTCGGACTTCTTTCATGAGTCGCTATTGCTTTTTGTTTCTGCAAAAATAGAGATAATTCCAGCGAAGGAGGCAAGTTTGGATACATATCGTTCCCGACGCATCAATTATTGAATTCTTCGACAGCTTCAAACATGGCCATGATGTTTTCCGGAGGAACATCTGCCAGTATGTTGTGAACTGTATTGAATACATATCCTCCGCCAGGGGATAAAGCCGACAAATTTGTCCATACATCTTTTTTAACCTCTTCTGGTTTTCCTCTGTTGAGAATGCTTTGGGTATTGACCCCACCTCCCCAAAAGGTTAATTCTTTTCCAAATTCCTTCTTCAATCTGGCCGGGTCCATGTTGACCGCATTGATTTGCACAGGATTCAAAATTTCAAAACCCGCGGAGATCAGATCAGGGATCAGTTCATAGATCCCCCCACAGCAATGAAGCATGGTATGTGCATTGCTTCTGGATTTCACGAAATCACACATCATCTTGTGTCTGGGTAGGAAAAATTCCCGATAGGTTTCTGATGGAATAAAAGGTCCATGGTTGGTCCCAAGATCATCACCAAACTTCAAGATATCCACTATGTCTCCCACCGCATCACAGACTTTTGAAAGAAAATCCAGATGTCTTTCCAAAAGTACATCGAGCAAGGAATGAACATTTTCGGGCTCGAGGTATAGGTCCATGAGAAAATTGTCGATTCGACGTAAGAAGGTTCCCCATTCAAACAGGTTGCAGCCGACTCCCAACAGAAGGGCTTTATCGGTGGCCCTTCGCATGTCAAGCGTTTGGGTTCTGAGATTTTTCCAGAAATCGGGTTGGTCGATCCTGTCAAACGGAGTAAATCCGAATCCACCCCAAATAACGCGTGACATTTGGGATCCCAAATCCAGGTAATCTGTCGGATAGGATTCAAGATAAGGAAAGATCATCTGGTCAAAGAAAGTGGAACCCTGTGGCATTTTGCCAATGTATTCCCCTGTTGGGCCTTGTGCAAGCCATGAGCCGTCTGGTTGCTTCTCAGGGTTGAACCACCAGGGATAGAGGGCTGGTGTTCCTTCAATCAATTCGAGCTTCTTCCAATAGCCAGGTGTGTTGTTGAATTGCCGGCCAATATCCAACACATCGACTTTGAAAAGATCCAGCAATTCCATATCCGGTTGGGTCACTTCCTGAATGACGTCGTAGACTTTGTTGGGAAGATGCTCCCTATCCAAATGTTCCATGAGTTTTCTGCAGGCAACGACAGAAATTCCTGAACTGGGTGTTGCTCCAAGGTCTATTGGAATGCGATCGGGTTGAATGTGGTTGATTGCACACAGTATTCGGTCTCTGGAATTCATGGCGAAATTGTTTTATGGATAAGATTATCAGTTCGATGCCGTTTTTTTGACAATTTTTGAAGGATTTTCACCAATAAATAGCGGATTGATCAGGTTCACCTGTTGTCCGACAGACATTTGACCGTTGTACCGCATGGCGTTGATCGCATCCAATTTTCCATTTCTACAAAAAAAGGTGCTGCCATTCTTGTTCAGGTTATCTGTTCCGAAATTGAGGCAGTAAGCAGATCCATCGTACAATGACAGGCCTGTTTTGGATCCATAGGCGAAATTGTTGAGTAAAAATTCCTTTTTTGTGCCCTTGATGACGATCAATTCTTCTGTTTGACGTGTAACTTTATCAATGATCTCTCGAAAAACATTCTTTTCATTGGCCCATCCCGGGATACGGAAGCCAACCCTACAAACCTTGGCTCCATTGGTCAAGCAGCCTTCAATATTTCCACCCCTTCCCTTTCCTGTTTCCACCCCATGGTGATAGACAGTACCCAATACTTTTCTGACCAAATGATGCGAACAGGTATAGGTGGCGAGATCAATACCATCGTAGCATCCCATTAGTCCAATGTTCTCCAGGTAAATTCCGGGTCCTCTTCCCTGAATTGTAAAGGGCTTTGGTTCAATGGTGCCGGCAGGATTGCTTTCAGGATAAAAAAAGCGTACACCGGTTAAACCTGCATTTGGACCTTGGATGGTCACAGGCACCGAATTTTCATGATTGGTCGTCACTTTCAGATGATAATCCACCATGAAAACCGTACCATAGCTATCCTTTCCATCCAATTGGGGGACCAATGAGGATCCGTGAAGTTCAACATTGGCGGGTACCCGAATGGGAGCTGTCAGAAGATACCAACCAGCAGGAAGGTATACAAGTCCCCCGCCATCTCTTGCTGCCTGGTCCAGAATGGTTTGTAGTTTCTCTGCGCAACAGATCGTCGGCAAAATTGTCCCCGAAATGGTATGGGGAACACTCGTTGCATCATAAAGGACCTTTCTGGAGATCCTTTTACAGGAAGTTTCATGGTATTTTCCAATGGTTGTGTGATTCGTCCTCCGGATATCTCCCTGCACAACTCCCTTGAGACGACATTGGGAAAGCTTGATAAAACCGTTGCTGATATTTCTGATGGAAAATTCAGATCCCTCAATGTATGACTGAAAAATGGCCATTCCCCAACGGGAATCCAATACTTCGGCATCGATCCCAGTTTCACAATTTCTGAAGTTCAAGCCCGCGAATACGCCGCAAAATGCGATCCTTGATCCCTTCGCTATCTTCATGCCGGTTTTGTAATCGCTACAATCTAATCGATAGAACTGATCCCATTCCAGATCTCCGAAAGTAAAGGCTATGCCATAATCTCTCGTAAATTTATCTATTTCATTCCTCTTTGGCGCGTGACAGATTTTACCAGCTGCAGCCCAATAACGATTGTCAAAGCAAATGTGTTCCCAGGTTGAGACATCGCTTTCATTTTCTGCTTCAATTCCTCTATACAACACGGTTCCCTTGATGTTCCGAAAGGTTCCAACCTCTATGGGAGTACTGTTGTTTAGGGTATTGACGCCAATTCCACGATAGCTGTTCAACAGTGTGCAGTTGATAACAGAGGGTGTCATTTTCCATCCTTCCACATAGAAGGTGTAGTTATAGGGTATTGGATCCGGCAGGTGTTGCTTTGGATAAAAAATAGTCAATCCCATAACTGCTGCACTGTAGCCGATTTTGAACAATACAGCTCCCCCTTCGCCTGGTTCAGGCATGGCTAGAATGGTTGTACCGTAATCTCTTTTGGCCTTATCCGGATCGCACCAATCACCCCTAAGTGTTACAAAATCCTTTACTTCAATCGTACGAGAAAGGCTAAATTTTCCGCTTGGGATCCACACAGTGCCTCCCTTGTGAGCATAACAACTGTCAATCGCAGCCTGAATAGCCTGCGAAGCATCCTTGCAACCTGAATTGTCGGCATGAAAAGGATCCTTCGTCACATCCCACTCTGCAACCACCATGTCCTCAGAGGGAAATCGGCTTTTGACCAAGAATGGCTTTTGTGCGAAGACCGGCTCAACCAGACCTAAAAGAAAGATCCAAAGTGTCAAAATTGCATATCTATATTTCACATGTATTTATTTGTTAATAATTTAAATCAATTTACCTAATCAATTACTTTCTATTTTTCTCTTTTATCACCAAAATTTTACCAGATTACCTTGTGCAACTTTCCGATTGGTTTGACAAAAGACAGACTATGGATCGGAAATTCAGGTAAGTCCAATTGATGATCTTCAACCTTTATGCCTGCGAAGTTTGTGTCGAACGGATACTTGGAGGCTCATCGCTAGATGTCAATTGGCCCTAATGTTGAATGTTTTGGCTTATAGGCTTGATAATCAAAATTATACACATGCGCAAACACTTGTTCTAAAATTGATGTTTGAGGGTTCACAACTGGATCTCTACAAACTTGACTTCGTAGGGATTGAATTTGATCGGATTTGAAACTGCCTCTATTTTTCTTCCCAAAGCATCCATCAGGTTAATTTCCCGTAGTGGCATTTTTTGATTATGATTTGAAAAAGAGATGCTTCCGATTTTTCCATCTACTTCCCTCAAATGCAGCCGAATACTCCCAGTGCTGGTGCCTGGTCTGGCATTGATCATCACTACATTTTCATCACCAGTCTTCACCAGCGTTTTTAACATCCCAGGATGCATGGTTGATTTTGCTGCTGGCAATGCCCTTCCGACCAACATACTATTTTCTCCTTTGCCGAATTTTATGGCAAATGTATTCGTTGTGTCACGAGAGGAGGTTATGGCATAGCTCCAACTAAATCCTCCCTCCTGATAAGCCCTGAAATTTGTGAACCAATAGTTGTTCATGACCCATGAGAAGAGTGTTGTATTTCCCTGCGAAGGATGTGCCATAAACTTGCCCATGTTCAGATCGCTGAATTGCCACAGTGGAATTTCATTGCTGGTAATGACGATTTGCCCATCCTGACCCCGAATGGCTACGAAACTTTGTGCCGCATTCCAATCTGTTGATGAGCCAGGCAACTGTTCTCCCTGGGACAAAGTACCCCCGATGGTTTCGAATACAATCCGACCTTGTTTCATAGCAAATGGAAAAGCAACATACAATGCTTCCGGGTTTGTAAGGATCGATTTATCGGCGAAGTACCTCATTTCTATTTTCTTAAGATGATTGTAAAGTCGGATTTCGACTTGAATCCCTTGATCGCCCATCCCTTTTAGTGTAGCGGCCAATTTGATGCTTTTCCAAACCTCTCCCTCGATGCCACTTTCCATTTTGACATGAGAGAGGGTTTCATGCGTTGTTTTGTAGCTGTCCCTGTTATCCATTGTTTCATGAATGGGTTGTGCAGCTTTCCAAGGATTGTTGCCGTCAACAAGTTCTTTTTGAAGTTCCTTATCGTAAAGGGATGCAATGCAGCCTGTAGATTTATCCAAAACGATCCGATAGAACTTGTTTTCCAACTTTTCTGTGGATGATTCTGCTTTCACCTGTTCTCTGGCATTACTTATTCGCTCAATCATCAATGGTTTTGCTCCCATCGCCGGAACATCATCGACAGAGAACTCCCAGTAGGCCCCTTCTGCCCTTTTGCGGATCATCTGTGCCGGAACTTCTGCACCAGAAATCATGTCTACGATGCGAATGTGCTGATTTAATGGGAGAACCTCTGAGTCTACAAAGAGTCGAAGAGTTCCTGACCGGCTCCAACCCAGCGAATTGATAACCCAGATGACCGGTTGCTCTGCCTTCGCAAAGTTAGGCTGAAGTCTTGCCAGCGACGTTTCGTGCAATAGGGTCTGCATTTTGGTCGCCTCCCATGCGTATGACCCTTTTTGTAACCATTGTTTGGTTGTGTTTTCAGAATAAGGATGATCGATGCTTTCGTCTGCACCAAATGTATGTTCATCGTAAAAAATGGCATTTTCAGCAATGTGATCTGTTTGTTCCTGCCATTTCTCCGGGATCGGTTGGCCATTCATCAATACCATGGATAGAAGACCTTCATCAACATTTTTCAGATTTTGGGTCTTTCGGGTCTCTGCCGTCTCTCTGGATGCTGATCCCACCCCATCTGTCCACCAATCCAGCCAGGCTTTCCGATAGATTGGAAGTGTTGACCCGTATTTCTTTTCTACGTATGAAAAAAAATCGGAAGCCGTCGACAATTTTAATTTGGGGGAGGTGTATTTTTCATTCCATTCTTTGATCAGTCTGCATGCAGCAGTAGAAGGGGGTGCATTGTCTGTGTAATATCCTGAGAATTGGATCGCTATCTTGTCAAAGGGATAACCTGCTTCATCCAGTTTGGCCAGGTGATTGAGTAATTTTTCAGTCTTGATTTTCTGACTTTCCAAACCCATGAAATTTCCAGTCATGTAATGGTCGGCTCTGAAGGCCAATAGTCTTTCACCCGATGGGGACTCCCACCAAAAACAGGTAGGAATTTCAAAGGGAAGCAATGATCGGGTTTTGTTGATCCCCATGTTCAAATATCTGACGGAGGTATGCTTAAAGAAATCAGGCATGGACCAGGCAATTCCATTTACATCATTTTGCATGACCGTGGTAATCGGGATTCCACTGTTGACCAATTGTCCCATGGGTCGCAAGAAATCGGTCATCAGGTTTTCATCGGCTGTTTCGGCCATGTTGCAAAACATACCCGTTACTTCGACCCTGCCTTCGCGGATTCTTTGCCGAAGTCTTTCGATTTGCGCAGCCGGCCGAGACTTCAGGTATTCTTTGACGACCCAGGCGGATTCACAGGTCCAACGGAATCTTGCCTCATCCGGAAAAGTATCTGTCAAGTCACAATAATCCAAGGCATAATCGATGTATCGCTGATGTTCGGAGAGAATTTCTGATTGCGGCCGGGTGTAACCGATATCGGTATGCGCATGCTGGACAAAGTTGATGGTCCAAGGTTTAACCGGTTTGATGGTCACCCGGGCATACTCGACTTTGGCTTGATTGAAGCGGTATCCAAGTGTCACAGATTGGTTCCTTCTCACTGCCGGAAGCGTGATCAGAAAGGTATTGGATCCTTTGGAACAGGTTGTATCCAAGAGCGTTTGCTTCCTGTTGCTGATTAAAAAATGGTCGGATCTATCCGATTTAAATTCAACGATAATTGCTGCCAGTATGTGTTGTTTTCCTGAAACAGAACGGGGGCATTTCGGAAAGAAACTTTTACTGCCGAATTCTGTCCTTTCGTTTCCGACTGGATCAAACAAAAGCAGACCAAAAGCAGACCAAAGAATTTTCGTTTGTTCATGTGAGCGTGTTTAGTTGATTTTGCCAGTGAGTCCGGGGTACTGCTCCTTATGGGTATCCGCCTGATCCGGACGTTAGGTTAAAGGTAGTGTTTTGCAACGAAATCAGCATGTTGGTAGGCTTTCACGTTGGAAATATTTCCAATCCGTTCAGAAATGCTATCTTTGAGAATAGACTAAATCCGAACTTATATAGAATGAATGCAATGCCTTATGTCATAGGCTCTTTGGCAATTCTCGCATTGGCCTATCGATTTTATTACAGCTACATCGCCACGAAAGTTTTGATGCTTGATGATCGTTATGAGACTCCTTCTTTCCGGCTTTTTGACAGTCACAACTATTATCCCATGCCCAAGTGGGTTGTCTTCGGGCATCATTTTGCTGCAATTGCGGGTGCAGGGCCCTTGGTGGGACCGGTATTGGCTGCCCAGTTTGGATTCATGCCCGGGTTCCTGTGGATGCTCATAGGCGCGGTACTGGCGGGAGCTGTCCATGATCTGGTCATTTTGACAGCTTCGGTGCGACACGACGGTAAATCGCTTGCAGAGATTGCCAGAATTGAAATTGGGCGGTTCAGCGGAGGCGTCACGTCAGTTGCCATCTTCATAATCGTGATCATCGCATTGGCTGGATTGGGAGTTGTTGTGGTCAATGCCCTGGCGGAGAGTTCATGGGGAACTTTCACCATTGCTGCTACCATACCCATTGCATTTTTCATGGGTTTATGGATGTTCCGGTTCAGGAAAGGCAGGACAACCGAAGCGACTGTGATCGGTGTTCTATTGCTTTCATTGGCCGTGATAGGAGGCAAATACATCCCCGGGTCTTCACTCGAAGGGTATTTCACTTTTGACAGGAAAAGCTTGACGTTGTTGCTGGCTGCCTATGGCTTTTTTGCCTCCGTGCTGCCCGTCTGGCTATTGCTTTCACCCAGAGATTATCTGAGCTCGATCATGAAATTGGGAGTCATCGGCATGCTTGCCATGGGAATTATTCTGGTGGCGCCCGAAATTAAGATGCCGAATTTTACGCCTTACATCCATGGGGGCGGACCAGTCATTCCCGGTACGCTTTTCCCTTATCTCTTCATAACCATCGCCTGTGGCGCTATTTCAGGCTTTCATGCCTTGGTTAGTTCCGGTACAACACCCAAAATGATCATGAAGGAATCTCACATCAAAGTGGTTGCGGTGGGTTCCATGCTTTCTGAAGCCATGGTGAGCATCCTTGCCTTGATAGCTGCCACAAGTCTCTTTCCGCTGGACTATTTTCAAATCAATGTGTCTCCGGAAAAATTTGCACACATATTGCCTGATTTACAGCAGCTTGGATTTCATGATTCCAATCTCAAACAATTGTCCGAGGAGGTTGGTGAACAGATTGCCGGGAGACCTGGAGGTGCGGTTTCCCTGGCAGTGGGTATGGCACAGATTTTTTCCAATCTTCCCGGGTTGAAAAGCTTGATGTCCTATTGGTACCATTTTGCCATCATGTTCGAGGCCTTGTTCATTCTTACCACGATAGATGCCGGGACGCGGATTGCCAGATTCATCACTCAGGAGGCCATCGGTAAGATCTATGCCCCCTTTTCAAGAGCCAATTGGCTGCCAGGAAACTTGTTGTCCAGTTTCATTGTCGTTTTTCTTTGGGGATATTTTATCTATACGGGCACTGTCTCAACTATATGGCCCATGTTTGGCACGGCGAATCAATTGTTGGCGACATTCGCCCTGGCCATTGGGACCTCCTATCTTATCAACAGAGGTAAACGCCGTTTTGCCTGGATCACGCTTGTTCCCATGATTTTTGTTGGGACCACCACCGTCACGGGAGGCATCCTAAACCTCAAGAATATTTATTTTCCCCAGATATGGGTGGAAAGCAGTCGTATGCAAGGTTGGATCAATGCCTCCCTTACCCTCGTCATTCTGTTGTGTGTCTCTCTAATCCTGATTGAGGCAGCTTCGAAATGGTTCTTTCCCAAAAAGAGAAACTGACGAATTTGTCCGGATTTTGAGTCATAATTGGAGCAATAATTCCCATTTTTGCAGCCATTAAAATGGATAAACTATGTACAAGGGTTTGGCTACGATTGGGATGTTGGTATTATCCAATTCATTTATGACGCTGGCATGGTACGGGCATCTCAAGTTTCGTGAGATGAAATGGTTTGAAGCGTTGGGTATCTTTGCGATTATTCTGATAAGCTGGGGAATCGCCTTCTTCGAATATTGTTTTCAGGTTCCTGCCAACCGAATCGGTTTTCTTGGAAATGGCGGACCGTTTTCGCTAGTACAATTGAAAGTAATTCAGGAAGCTATCTCCATTACGGTGTTTGTATTTTTCACACTATTGGTTTTCAAAAACGAGACTTTCAGAATCAATCACCTCATCGGGTTTGTCTTCCTGATGTTGGCCGTTTATTTTATATTCAAAGCAGACTGATGATGACCTGGGGAAGGAAACCTAGGATAATCAGCAAAACGGCACACAGTACAATGTTGATCTTGAAGTTCAGGCTGGACTCTATTTTATGCTGGGGTTCTCCGTCGGCAAAATAACTTGCCAGGATCGGTTTAAAATAGAAGAAGATGCTGATCATCGATCCCACTATCCCCAATACCATCAGCCAGATATAATCTCCCTCGGCAGCCAGGGCAAATAATTTGTATTTAGCCATGAAACCGGCGAGTGGTG